>CAJWTF010000162.1 GCA_913046825.1 uncultured Rickettsiales bacterium
TGCCAGAAGCTTCGCGCCGGTGGCGGCGACCATCGCCTTGTTGCCACCCGTGTGATCGCCATGCTCGTGCGTGTTCAAAATTTGGGTGACCTTCCAGCCGTTCTTCTCTGTCGCCGCGAGGCATTTCTCGTAATCCAAGGGATCGATGGCCAGGGCCTCACCGGTGTCCGGGCAGACGATGACATAGTTGAAGTTACGATAGGCGTTGCCAGTCCAGACTTGTTCGACGATCACGATGAGGCTCCCAGGTGTTGGTATGTTGGCGGCATTGTAGTGGGTTGTGGAGTAAAGGTTAAGGGAAGGTGTTATTTCCCTTCGAATTCCGGTGGCCGTTTCTCACCGAACGCCTTTTGACCCTCGACGTAATCGTTGCTCAGGTAGCACGCTTCGACGGCGGCGTTGCAGGCGGTGATATCGCGGTCTTCCGGGTTCTTGATCAGCTCGTTCACGGTGATCTTCGCGGCGGCGACGGCGAGTGGTGCGTTCTGCGCGATGCCTTGTGCGTAACCCAGAACGAAGTCATCCAACTCCGCGGCTGGAACCGCGTGGTTGATCCAGCCGATGGCCTTTGCTTCATCCGCCGTGTAATAGCGCCCGGAGGCCAGGATTTCCTTGGCGTTTCTGGGGCCGAGGTTTTGTACGAGACGGCTGACATCGGCAACAGGGTAACCGAGCCCGATCCTGGCCGGGGTGATGGCGAAACGGGACCGATCGGATGCTATCTGGATATCGCAATCGAGCGCCACTTCCGCGCCGCCGCCGACACAAACACCGTCGACGCGTGCGATCACGAATTTGCTGGCGTTCCGGAGTGAAGAAGTCGTTGCGTGTTCGTATTCCGAATAGAGCGCACGTTGTTCGGGCGTGCTGCGATACTCGCCAAATTCGGAGATGTCTGCGCCCGCCGAGAACGCTTTGTCTCCGTCACCGGTTAGTACGATTACGCGTACGTCCGGATCATTGTCCAATTCGGCCATAGCGACAGGAATGTCGCGCCACATCTCAAAGCTGATGGCATTGCGCTTGTTCGGTTGGTTCAGCGTCAATGTGCCAATACCGTCCGCCTTTTCGATTGTGAGTTTTTCAGTTATCGCCATCTTGGGGTCCTTTTTTTCTATTCAGCTGCGGATTTTGCGCCGGCAGTCGTGTTTGGTATCAGTGAAATAACGGTGGTCTCGTCCAGGTCCTCGCGATACCAAGCGCGAATTCTGGCCTCTCGCTCACAGAGGTAGCGAGGCTCGCCTTGGTCCAAAACCATCGGCAAGTCGTGACCCGGCACCAATATGCTATTCGGTTTCTTCGACCAAGAGGCCCAAATTGGTTCTATCGTCGCGCGGGTCAAACCTACGTCAAAAGTCATGTCTGCTGCTTTCAAGAGCAGCTTTGCGGGATTTTTACAGGCATCGCCTGAGAACACCAGATCGATCTCCCCCGTATCGAGGACGAAGACGAGACTGCCCGGCGTATGTCCCGCCGACAGATGGGCAGTAATGCCAGGGAAAACTTCGTCGCCGTCGCCAATGGTCTTCAGCGTCGGCCAGGTCTTCAATTCCTTCACATAAAGCTCCGGTAAGACGGTTGTCCCCCATGGCTCTTTCAGCGACCATTCCAGCTCTTCGTTACCGATGGCGATATTTGCGTGCGGAAACATCGTCTAGCTGATTGAGTGGTCATAGTGAGAGTGCGTCAGGAGGACGTCCGTCACATTCTTTGGCGTCAAGCCGCGCTCCGATAGTTGCTGCTGCAAGAGCACGTTGGCTGAACAAACCCGCATCGATGAGCGCCAATCGATCATCTTTGCGTATCAGTGCAATCGTGCTGAAACCAAGCGATCCGTGGCAGACCGACTTACCAGAGAAACCGTGGGCGATAATGGCGATCTCGAAATCGCTGATCGAGAATTTCTTGCCGTCACTATATACACTCATCTCATTTTTTTCATATCGTTCAGGCAGTTCGTCTTAGGTGCTTTGAACGACGAAGATCGGCAAGCGCAGGCTGCTGCTCGATTTTTCCGGCACGCGCTCCAGCTTGACTCTCTGCACGACGACGAGTTTCTACGACCCCTCATTTGAATGGAGGCCTACGTGGCGGGAACCTACTCGCTTGGCATCGATATCGGCGGCACTTTCACCGATATCGTAGCCTACGATCAAGAGAGCGGACGCATTATGAAAGCGAAGGAATTGACGACGCCGGACGATCCGTCGCGCGGCGTTATCACCTGTATTCGCAATCTGCTTGGTGCGGACGGGATGTCGGCGGGCGATTTTTCGCGGATGGTCCATGCGACGACGCTGTTCACCAACTCGATCATCACCCGAGACGGCGCTAAGACCGGTATGTTGACGACTGCTGGGTTTCGCGATGCCGTCGAAATCGGGCGGGAGCGCAAGTTCGAACTCTACGACGTCTTTATTACCAAGCCGGATCCGCTGGTTCCGCGCCATCTGCGCGCTGAAATCCCAGAACGAATGGGTCCTGACGGCACAGTTTTAACGCAGATTGACCTGGAGGCGGTACGCCGGGAAGCGGACCGCCTTGTCGCTGCGGGTGTTGAATCCTTGGCCGTGGTATTTCTTCATTGCTATGCGAATCCGGCACATGAAGACGCGGCCATGGAGGTCATCGAGGCGGCGCATCCGAATTTGTTTTTGTCTGCCTCTCACGATGTGTCGCCAGAAATTCGCGAATATGAGCGTGCTTCCACAACGTCAGCTAACGCTTACGTCAAACCTTTGGCGCAACGCTATCTCGACACTTTGATCGCGGATGCTGGAAAGCTCGGTGTCGATGCGCCGTTTTTCATGATGCTCTCGAACGGCGGTCTAACCCATGTGGAAGAGGCGAAATCCCGTCCGGTGTTGCTGTTGGAATCCGGACCGGCGGCGGGCGCTTTGGTGGCGGCCCATTTCGGTGGTGCCGCCGGAGAGAAAAATATCCTCGCTTTTGATATGGGGGGAACCACGGCGAAGCTCGCGCTGGTCGAAGACGGCCGACCGCATGTCTCCTACAGTTTCGAGGCGGCACGCGAGAAACGTTTCGTGGTCGGCAGCGGTCTGCCGATGAATATCTCCACGATCGAGCTGATAGAGATTGGTGCGGGGGGCGGCAGCATCGCTCATGTCGATGGCATGGGACTGCTTAAGGTCGGTCCACGCAGTGCGGGCTCGGAGCCGGGGCCGGTCTGCTATGGTCGCGGCGGGACGGAGCCGACCGTGACCGATGCCGATTTGTTGCTGGGTTATCTTAACCCCGGCTATTTTGCGGGTGGCAACATGCAAATCGACCGTGACGCGGCGTCAAAAGCGGCGGAACCACTCGCTCGAGCTTTAGGGCTATCGGTCTCGGAAGCGGCGTGGGGCATTCATGACGTCGTCAACGAGAACATGGTGTCGGCTGCCCGCGTGCATATCGCAGAACAGGGGCATGATGTTCGCCAGTTTACCCTCTTGGCGACTGGCGGTGCCGGTCCGGTCCATTCTTATTACGTGGCCCGCAAGCTCGGTCTGAAGCGACTGATCTGTCCGGCGTCGGCGGGTGTCGCATCGGCGCTCGGTCTGTTGATTGCTCCCGCTCGTGTCGACCGCACGGGAACGGTGGCGAGCCGTTTCAGTGAAATGGATTGGGACGCACTTGAACAACAGTACCGGGATTTAGAAAGCGAGGCGGCGGTAGTCATTGCGGAGACTGGGTTCGATCCGGCCAACGCTACCGCCACGCGGTTGGCGGATATGCGTTTTGCCGGGCAGGGCTTTGAGATTGTGTTGGAATTGCCGCCTGGGCCTTATAACGCAGATGCAGCGCCGAAGCTGCGTGCCGCTTTCGAGGAAGTCTATCGCGAAACCTTCGCGCGGACACCACCAGATGTAGAGCCGGAGATCATAAATATCCGGGTATCGATGGCGGCCAAGGTCCCCGGCGTCGATCTCAAATCCGAAACCAGTGCGTCGACGGCGAAGCCGAAGACCGGGACCCGGCCGGCCTATTTCCCCGAAGAAGGCGAGTATATCGAAACGCCGGTCTACGATCGAAACTTGATGATACCGGGGTATGCCTTCGAAGGCCCAGCCATCGTCGAGGAAAGCGAATCAACGTTGATCCTTGGGCCAGACGCCCGTGCAAGGGTGGATGAGCAATTGAACCTTATTGTCGATCTGCCGAAGGAGGGGTGACCGATGCCCATACCTATTACACTCAATCACCTCTTGGTGAGCTTGTCGAAGCATAAGCTCACGGGTCGCGGGCTCGCCCATAAACAGGCTCAGGGTGCGGACCTTTTAGGAGGATTGAAGAATGCCGAATGACCTAAGCACCGCCTTCGATCCGATCACGCTCGAGGTTCTCTGGACCCGCTTAATTTCCACCGTCGATGAAGCGGCAGCGGCGCTGGTGCGCACCTCCTTCTCGACCGTTGTGCGTGACAGTCACGATTTTTCCTGCGTCATCACTGATGCCGCTGGGCGCTCCCTCGTGCAGGCGACAGACAGTATTCCGTCTTTCATCGCCACCTTGCCCGCGACCATTAAACATTTTCTCGACGTTTATCCGGTGGATCAATTACAGCCGGGTGACGTTTTGATTACCAATGATATCTGGATGGGCACGGGACACCTGCCGGATATCAGTGTCGGCAAGCCGATCTTTCACGGTGGTAAGGTTGTGGGGTTTGCTGGATCGACGGCGCACGCGCCGGATATTGGCGGTAAGATCCGCTCACCGGAACCGCGCGAGGTTTTTGAGGAAGGCTTTCAAATCCCCATCATGAAACTGATGCGGGCGGGTGAACCGGATGAGACCTTCTTCCGTCTGTTGCGACAAAACGTTCGGGCGCCGGATGAGGTTGTCGGCGATCTTTATGCACAGTTGACCGCGCTCGATTTGATGGAACGCCGCATCAGCGAAGTGATGACGCAGTACGGGCAGGACGATCTGGCGCCGCTTGCGACCGAGATTCAGGATCGCTCTGAACGCGCCATGCGGGCGGCGATCAGTGATTTGCCGGATGGCACATATACGAGTGAGATGCCGACCGATGGTATCGACATCCCCGTCACGCTAAGGGTTGCAGTGACCATCGACGGTGACGAGGTGCGAGCTGACTACACCGGCTCTAGTCCGCAAGTCTCGAAGGCGATCAATTGCGCCATGTGTTACACTTATGCGATGACCGCTTATGCGGTGAAATGCGCGGCAGCACCGGATTTACCCAATAACGAAGGGTCCGTCGCTCCCATCAGTGCGTTTGCGCCAGAACGCTCCATCCTCAATCCGTTATTCCCAGCTTCGGGAGGTTCGCGTGCGTTGATTGGACATTTCCTTCCGGCGTTGATCTTCGGCGCTTTAGCTGAGGTGATGCCGGACCGGCTTATGGCGGGAACCGGTTCTCCCCTTTGGTGCGTGAACCTCGCGGGCGTGAAGCCGGACGGCAAACCATTCGCCAATCTGTTTTTCTTCAATGGAGGCATGGGGGCGAACTATCAGTCGGACGGGCAGAACTGCATGAGTTGGCCGTCGAATATTTCCTCGACACCAACGGAGGTGATCGAGCAGCTGGCGCCAATGCGCATTCACCGACGTGGATTCCTACCCAATTCCGGCGGCGAAGGGCGTTATCGCGGTGGGCTCGGACAAGAAGTCGAGTTCGAATTCCTTAACGAAACCCCTGCTGCGTTGGCTATGTTGGCGGAGCGCACGAAGCACTCCGCACCCGGAATTGCCGGTGGCAGTGAAGGTTCCCTTGGACGATTGGAACTAAATGGCGAGGCAGTTGATCCGAAAGCGCAGCATATCGTGAAGCAAGGTGACCGACTGCTAATCGCGACGCCGGGCGGTGGTGGGTATGGTCGCGTACAGGACCGTGATGATGCCGACAAGAGCCGGGACGCGATATTAGAATATTCTGAGGGCTAGACGATGAGCGGCGCTGCAATTAGAGAACTGGAAGCGGGCCTTGCAAAAATTGAGGCACAAAACGAAACCCTCACGACATTTATCACCGTCATCGAGGCACAAGCTCGTGCGGATGCGGAAGCCGCGGACGCGGCGGCGGCAGAAGGACGGTGGCTCGGCCTGTTGCACGGAATGCCGATGGCGGTGAAGGACAACATCGACACGGCGGGCGTACGCACTACCAGCGGAGCTAAGTTTTGGTCGGAGCGGGTGCCGAACGATGATGCGCCAGTCATCAAGCGTTTGAAGGCAGCGGGCGCGGTAATTGTTGGTAAGGCGACACTTGGCGAGTTGGTTTTCGACATTCGTTCTCATAACCCGGTTGTTGGGCATGCGAAGAACCCATGGGATTTATCTCGAAGCCCAGGTGGCTCCAGTGGTGGGTCGGCGGCGGCACTAGCGGCGGATATGTGCGTCGGGGCGCTTGGCTCCGATACCGGTGGCTCGGTGCGCATTCCGGCGTCGTTCTGCGGTGTCTCGGGCTTGCGTCCGACCCATGGCGCGGTTCCGAATACCGGTGCGACCCAGGTTAGCGTGGCGAATGACACCATCGGCCCGATGGCTAGGCGCGTGGAAGATGTCGCCCGGATCTTTGCCGTTACGGTCGGTTACGAGCCGAGTGACCCGCATTCCATCGACCATGATTTTGGTAATTTCCTACCGCGTCTTCATAACGGTATTGAAGGGCTTCGAATTGGCATCCCGCGCAATTTCTTCTTCGACAATATCGATACGGATATCGAGGCCGCAGTGAGAAATGCAGCGGATGTTTTCGAAAGTTTGGGCGCCGAGTTGGTGGAAATTGATTTGCCGGGTGCGGAGCAGGCGTTCCCGAAAGTCTGTGTGCAAATTTATTGCGATGCAGCTAATTTTCATCGCCAACGACTGACCGAGGAACCCAATGCGTTCAGTGCGCCGATCTACGAGCGTATGAAGCGAGGCCTCGATATCCCAGGCGTCGATTACGCGGCGTCCATGCGCTTCAAGGAGACTTGGATGCGCACGGTTGGAGAGGCCTTCGAGGGCGTCGACGTGATTCTCAGCCCGACTACGCCAGTCCCAGCATTACCGTTGGAAGATACCCCTGATCTACACGTACTCACAGGTCGCGCCGCGAGCCTGACCTATGCAGGCTCTTTGGCATCAATTCCGGGCTTATCGTTGCCATGTGGATTTACCACGGATGGTTTGCCGGCGGGCGTGATGCTGCAAGCGGCGTGGTGGAATGATCCACTCTTATTGCAGGCGGGATGCGCGTATCAGAGTGTGACTGATTGGCACCACAGGAGGCCCGGGTAAATTTTTGGCCCCGAGATGAAGGTGATAGACCAATGTTCTCTTTCCTCGGCATTTTCTACTTTTATAAACTGAATCGAGACATGGCGAGCGGCACAGACATCGACCGATAAAACCGCCTATCTCGAAAAATTACGGAAAGCGGGCCGCAGGACTTGTATGGTTGGTGACCGGCTGAATGATGCTCCGGCTTTGGCGGCGACAACTGTTTAGATATCTCCATCCACGGTGGCGGATTTTAGCCAGATTACTGCGGATATAATTTTCCAGGGCGACCGATTGAGCGGCCTGGCACTGGCCGCCGACAAGGCGCAGCGCGCCCACCGGTTGGTGTGGTAGAATTTCGCGCTCGCCTTTGGCGATAACCTGTCCACCATGCCCCTGGCGATGGCGGGGCTGGTCTCCCCCTGAACCGCGATGTCGGCATCATCCATAGCCTTTGTCCTGAACGCCTTGCTGCTTGGATGGCGAAGATGAGCGGATTTCTATACCTCATCCCTGCGGCTTTACGTCTGGGATTGCTTGGCCTTGCGGCTTTCCTTTTGGCATTGTGTTCAGGTCAGTTCGATAATCTTGACGATGCAGCGGAACGCATTCTCTACGACGACGAGGATC
>CAJWTF010000163.1 GCA_913046825.1 uncultured Rickettsiales bacterium
GAACTTGTGACCTCCGCCATGTCAAGACGGCGCTCTAACCAGCTGAGCTACGGACCCTTCCTAGGAGTGGCGGGGAAATAGCACCTATCGGCGGGCCGTTCAAGTCTCAGATGTGGATGATCGTGAAATCGCGATCTGGCGTTCGCGCCACGCGATGTAGCTAACGCTCGCAATCACGATCGTGCCGCCGATCCACACGAGATTGTCGACCGATTCTCCGAACAACAGGATGCCGATCAAAGTCGCCCAGATCAGACGGAAGAAATCGAATGGGGTGACGACATGAGTATCGCCGCGCTTCAGCGCTTCCGCCATCAACACATGGCCGAGCGCGCCCGTCAGGCCGATCGCCACCAACCAGCCGTATTGCTCTAACGTCGGCCAAGTCCAATCGAAAGACGCGGCGATCAGCGTCGCCGGTGTCATCAACACATACATATAGGCGGTAATGGTCACGCTAGTATCCGTGCGTGACAATACCTTGATGACGATGATCGCGCAGGCCCAGGCGACAGCGGAGCCGAGGACCAGTAATTCGCCGTAGCCAACGGTCGAGAAACCCGGTCGTAAAATTAACATTGTTCCAACGAAGCCCGCCAAGATCGCTGACCAGCGCCGCACACTCACCCGTTCACCAAGGATAAATATCCCGATTAGAACCACGAAAATCGGCGTCGTGAAATGTAAAGCCGTGACGGTCGCCAAGGGCACGATGGCGAGGCCGAGAAAGAACCCGAACGCGGAGAAAGTCTGAAACGTCGCCCGCAAAATATGCAGCCCAATCCGTTCCGTCCGGAAAATCGCCAGGCCCGAGCGCAACATCCACGGCAGAAAAAACAACACGGCAGTCGCGGTTCGGAAAAAGACGATCTCCAGGATCGACATCTCCGCCGCCAATGCCTTTACCAACGAATGCTGCAGGATCATGACCAGGGTCGCGGCTACGATCAGCGCAATTCCAATCAAATTGGCGGAAAATTGCGGCGTCGACGATGAACCGGCCATGCTGCTTATCTCCTCGCGCTTCACTCTCCATCACAAGATCGCAGTGACAGCCACAATGAGGGTGCGCCGCAAAATATCCGGGACAAGCTGAACCATCGTTTCTTCATCAACGTCGCGACGTATATCGCTTTCGAAAGAGTACGAAAGCAGGGAGCAAAACAATGGCCCTAAAGATTGAACCCAGTTCAAAAGCACTCGGCACCTTCATTTCCGGCATTGACCTTCGAGAGCCCGTTAATGAAGTGGCCACAGCAGAACTCCAGCGTATTTGGAATGAACATCCGGTCATGATCTTTCGTGGCCAAGAGCTGAGCGATGCCGATCTGCTCCGTTTCAGTGGTCGTTTCGGCGAATGCGACCAGGCTCCGGTCGGCGACGCGCTGCTCAACCGCGACATTCCACCCGAAATCACCGTGATCTCCAACGTGAAGCAAAACGGCGCGCTCATCGGATTCCTCGGAACCGGCGAGCTGATTTGGCATACCGACATGTCCTATAATCCCGAACCCGCAATCGCGAGCGGCCTCTACGCACTCGACGTGACGAAGGGGGCAGGCGGAGAGACAAGCTACCTCAACATGTACGCGGCGTTCGACGCCCTGCCGTCAGCGCTATTGGAGCGGATTAAGGATTGCTCTGCGATCCATGATTCTTCGTATACCAGTGCCGGCTCCTTGCGCACCGGTATGCCGGCGGTAATGGATGTCTCCAAGGCACCGGGGGCACATCACCGCCTATTGCGCACTCATCCAGCGACGGGGCGTACCGCGCTCTTCCTCGGCCGTCGTCCCAATGCCTATATCCTGGGGCTGCCTGTGGAAGAGAGCGAAGCCTTGCTCGACGAAATATGGGCCCACACCATGCAGGACCGTTTCGTCTATACCCACCGTTGGGAAAGAGGCGATCTCGTATTCTGGGACAATCGTTGTGTCATGCACCGCCGCGAAGCCTTCGACGACAGCGAGCGCCGTATCATGCACCGCACACAGCTGAAGGGCGAAGCGCCTTACTACACGGGTTAAGGCCGATCAGGCCACTAGCATACGATCGACGACGTCAACCAACTCCGCCAACCTAAACAGCTTGGGCAAAACCGCGAGCCGCACAAAGTCGAATTCCGACTCCCGTTTAACTTCGCTCACGTATCCGGTCGCAAAAAGGATAGCGAGGTTTGGATGGTCACGCGCAACACAACGCACAAGCGAAACACCATCGATCCCCGGCATACGGATATCCGAGAGCAGGAGATCCTACCCCCTAACGTTTTCAATGCATCGGCACCGTTGGACACCGCGTTGACGGTATGCGCCTGGCGAAGCAGCACGTGTGTGAGAAATTCACGCATGGCTTCATCATCTTCGACGATAAAAATTTTTGAAATTCTTTGGCTCAATATCGTCGTATACGGCAACGCAAACGTTGGGGAGGTGTTTTTTCCGTTACTGCCGCCCTCTATAAGTCTTGCTCAGAACTCTTTACAAACAGTAAACACGGAATATACGTCTCGTATTGGAAGCAAGATATGCCTGAAATTACCACCAAGGCGACCATTCAAGACGTGGAAGTACGCGACCATAAACGAATCGCCGATATTTACGGCTACCACGTTCCTAACGGACTGGCGTCTTTCGAGAAACCGCCACCGGATGCGGCGGAAATCAGTCGCCGCTTCGATGTCGTGCACTCGCTCGACATGCCCTATATCGTAGCGGAACTGGACAGCGACATTGTTGGATACGCTTTTTGCAGCTCTTATCGACCTCGCCCGGCCTATCGTTTTACCGTTGAAAACACGGTCTATGTCGATCACCACTTTCCCCGCCGTAGATTGGGGTACTTATTACTCGAGTCCTTAATCAAACGGATACAGTTTACGCCGGTGCGCCAAATGATCGCCGTCATCGGGGATAGCGATCAAGCCGCTTCCATCAAACTTCATGAAAGCCATGGGTTTTGCATGGTCGGCACGCTGAAAGGTACTGACTTTAAATTTGGTCGTTGGGTCGATACCGTGATCATGCGAAAGCCCAGGAATGGCATACCCCCTGCATAACTGTCTTCCAAAGGAGGACGAATTGGGTTGCACAGCATCTAGCAAATTGCGAACCTGGATGGTTGCGGCGGTCGTGTTCGCGGTGCTCTCCGTGTCACCGGCGGCGTCAAAACCACAGGATACCGCGGAATTGTGCCAACGCGCCACGGCCGGGCAAGAAGCGGCACACCGAATCCCTCGCAAACTCCTCTATGCCATCTCCATTGCCGAGTCCGGGCGGTGGGATAAAAATCGTCGGGAAAATATTGCCTGGCCGTGGACGGTAACGTCCGGCGGCAAGGGGCGCTACTTGCCCACGAAACAAGCGGCAATCCGCGCCGTCCGCAAACTTAAGCGCCAAGGCGTGCGGAATATCGATATCGGTTGCATGCAGATTAACTTGAAATACCACCCGAAGGCGTTCAAGTCGCTCGGCGACGGATTTGATCCCACCAAGAACACCGCATACGCCGCCGAATTCCTGGTCGAGCTGCGCCAAGACAAACGGTCATGGGTGCAGGCGGTGAAGCACTATCATTCTGCGACGCGGGCGTTGCACAATCCCTATCGAGCCAAGGTCTATAAAATCTGGCGGGCTGAACGGCGAAAGACCAGGAATACACAAATCGCGCAGGAACGCTCGTTGCAGAAACGGAATGCCGCGCGCTTCGACCGTGCGCAACGATTACTCGCGGACAATCGCCTCTCAGCGCGTCAACAAAATTGGCTCGAAAAGAAAACACAGGCGCTTTTCAAAAAATAGGCGCTGACGGTGTTAGATCACGCCTTTTTCCTTCAACGCCGCAATCTCCGACGCCGACATACCGAGTAGGTCTCCGTAAATCGAATCGACACCGTTGCCGATCGGCGGGCCCAAATATTTAACCCGGCCCGGCGTCTTCGACAATTTTGGGATCACCCCGGGAACGACGATCTCGCCTGCTTCCGGGTCCACAAAGCGCAGCAGATTTTCGCGCGCCTCGAATTGCGGATCCTCGAAGATATCGGCGACCGAGTTGATCGCCCCGCACGGCACGTCACCGTCGGTACACCTCTGCAAGACCTCGGATTGCCGGTAGCTGCGGGTAAAATCTGTCACCAAGCCATCAACGGTCTCGCGCGATGCGATCCGCTGCGCCGTCGTCTGATACATATCGGACCCAGCAAGCTCGGGCTGTTCCATGACTTTTGCCAGTCGCTCGAACATGCGGTCCGACGTGCAAGCGATCGACACCCATTTGTCGTCTCCAGTCTGGAAATGCCCATGCGGGCAGGCGAGCTTCGTGCCCATCCCTTCGCGCTGTCGAACCGTGCCGTCCTTCGCGTAAGCGGGCACCATCTCATCAAGAAAGCGGAAAATCGACTCGTAGAGCGCCATATCAATGACTTGGCCTTCGCCGGTCTGGTCGCGGCTCTTCAACGCAATCATGATGCCGACAGCGCCATATAGACCGGAGGTATAATCCGCAAGCGAGGTCGAGCCTGGTGTCACGGGCGGGCCATCTGGCATGCCCGCCAGATGGGTCAAACCCCCGAAGGCTTGAGCGATACGCGCGAAACCAGGGCGTTGATTGTAGGGCCCAGTCTGGCCATAGCCTGAGACCCGCAAGAGCACGAGGCCCGGATTGATGGCATTGAGAACGTCCCACCCTAATCCCCATTTCTCCAATGTGCCTGGCCGGAAATTTTCGCACATGACGTCCGACACCTTGACCAATCGCTTGAGGATATCAGCTCCCTCTGGTTTGCGCAGGTCGAGGGTCACAGAGGTTTTGTTCCGAGATTCCGTCATCCAAGCAAGCGTATCGCCATTCCGCGCCGTCTTCGTGCCGTAGTGCCGCCACGGATCGCCGCCCTGCGGGTTTTCCACCTTGATCACCTCGGCTCCGAATTCCGACATGATGGTAGAGGCGAAGGGTGCCGCCACGAAAGTCGCAATATCAAGAACGCGAACGCCCTCTAAAGGTAATTTGGTTGCAGTGTCGGCCATGATCTACTTTCCGCTGCTAGCTGATGAATATGTGATATAGGCGGGCACCCGATAGCGGACAGCGCGATTGGCTCGGCTAGTTCATCCCCAAAGCGCCACTTCTGGCGGATGCACTCGACCGGCATCGTCATAGTGGAGCCCCGCATCCCGGTCGCGCGCCAAAAGGAGTGGTCCATCGAGGTCGACTACCAACGCCCCCTGTGCCACCAATACCCCCGGGGCCATCGACAAGGACGTCGCCACCATGCAACCCACCATCACATCCATCCCGACATCGAGCGCGGCTTGTCGGAGCTTCAAAGCCTCTGTCAGACCGCCGGTCTTATCGAGTTTGATGTTCACGACATCGTAGAGGTCGCGTAAACGCTCGAGATCAGCACTGGTATGGCAGGATTCATCGGCGCAGAACGCTAGGGGGTGCGCCAAATCACCAAGCGCACCGTCGTCAGATGATGGCAAAGGCTGCTCAACAAGCTGCACATGTAGCTTTTTCAGTTCGATAGCGAAGCGTTCCACCATGCCAACCTCCCAACCTTCGTTGGCGTCGACGATGATCGGCGCCTCCGGCAGCACTTTGCGGACGGCTCGGACCCGCTGTAAATCCCCTTCCCCCGTGAGTTTCATCTTAATTAGGGGCCTATGAGCGTTGCGTTGAGCGGCTGCGGCCATTGCCTCGGGTGACGCCACGCTCAGCGTATACGCAGTCGTAATGGGTTTCGGTTCCGGCAAGCCCGCCAACTGCCAAGCGCGCTTTCCCGCCCGTTTTGCCTCCAAATCCCAAAATGCGCAATCTATCGCATTTCGCGCGGCACCGGCGGACATGGCGTCTTGCAGGGACAATCGGTCGATCTGACCCGCTTGGATATCATCCCGCACGGCGTCAATTTCGGCAAGAGAGCTCTCCGGCGTCTCATCATATCGCGGATTGGGTTGTCCTTCGCCCCAAGCACGGATGCCGTCCTGCTCCAGCGCACAGACAATGACCGGCGTCTCCGTTCGGCTGCCGCGCGAAATTGTGAAAACTTCACGAAGCGGCCAGGTTTCGGTGTAGGCGTTCAGCTGTCGCATTCGCTATAGCGCATCCACGAGTACGCCGACGCCATGTTTCACCGGATCAATGGCCGGAAGCCCTGTCTCGTCCCAAGCGCGCTGCAGTTCGGCCTCGGCCTCCGCATCGGACAGTTTCGATGTGTTGATCGCACAACCGATGCACCGCACATCAGGATTGGTGACCCTAGCGGCGGTACTCGCCGCCTCGATCACTTCGGTGAGGCCGCGTACCGGAATGGCGGGTGTGCCGCGCATATGCGGTCGTCCCGGGTCGTGGCACACCACGAGTACATCCGGTTGCGAGCCGTGGATCAGTCCCAACGTCACGCCTGCGTATCCGGCGTGGAAGATCGAGCCTTGCCCCTCAATAACGTCCCAGTGATCCGGGTCGTTTTCCGGGCACAGCCATTCGACGGAGCCGGAAATGAAATCGGAGACCACCGCATCGATGGCAACACCGCTGCCGGCAATAAAGATACCGGTCTGCCCGGTTGCCCGGAAATCTGCTTTCATGCCCCGCGCGCGCATTTCCTTTTCAAGCGTCAGCGCCGTGAACATCTTGCCGCAAGACGTATCCGTGCCCACGGTCAGTAGGCGTTTACCTGTTCGCTTGTGACCGCGTCCGATATCGAAGCTTTGATTGGTGTGGCGCACATCAAACAGTTGACGCCCGGCCACCGCCGCTTTCTCAGTCAATCCCGGTACTGCGTCGAGCTTCGCATGCATGCCGCTCGCGATATCCATGCCGTGATCAATGGCGCTATGTATCGTGTCGACCCAGCTATCCGCGAAATAGCCGCCCTGATTAGTGACCCCAACGATCAGCGTCTTCACACCTGCCGTCGCGGCTTCGGCGACGCTCATATCCGGCAAGCCGAGATCGGCCTTACACCCTTCCAGACGGACTTGGCCAACGCACCAATCCGGGCGCCAATGCGCGACACCATCCGCGGTTTTTGCCGCTAGCTGGTCGGGCACATCGCCGATGAACATGAGATAAGGATTCTTGATTTCCATTGATCTTATTTCCCTGCTTTCTTCTTTCGCTTCGAACCGCGTTTCTTGAGCCCGCTAAAAGCGTCATAGAGGATCGAAAGCGCTTGGTCCACTTCCTCACGCGTGCTCGTCATCGGCGGCACCAGCCGGATGACGTTCTTCAACTCACGCACGCCGCGTATCTGAAAGATCAAACCTTTCTCCATCGCGTAGTCGAAGACTTTCTGGGTCTCCGCATTGGCTGGATTTTTCGTCGCCCGGTCCGTGACTAATTCGATGCCCAACAAAACGCCGTGTCCGCGAATATCGCCGATCCACTCGAACTCCTTCGCCATCTTGCGGAAAGCGGATTTGATCCAGCGTTCGATCTGCGCAGATTTACCCGGCATATCTTCATCCACCACAATGTCGAGACTCTCTTCACCGGCGGCACAGAGCAGAGGGTCGGTCGCATGGCTGCGGGTCGCGAAATAACCACGTTCGGCTGCGCGCTTGGCGACATCGGCGGTCGTACAAACCGCGCTGATCGGCAGACCCCCGCCAAAGTGCTTGGAAATGGCGATAATATCCGGCTTCAATCCCGCTTCATGCTGAAAGCCGAAGAGCCTCCCCGTTTTACCAAGGCCGGTTTGCGCCTCATCCATGATCAGAACCATGCCGCGCTTCTCACACTCCTCCTTCACCTTGGTGAAATACCGTTCTGGCGGGACGATGATACCACCGGCGGAAAGCACCGGCTCCGCGATAAAGCCAGCCGGTTGCGCCGTGAAGTTGGCATCGGCCAGCTCC
>CAJWTF010000164.1 GCA_913046825.1 uncultured Rickettsiales bacterium
CTGACCGCCGTGCACGACAACCGAATTCAAGCGCCGAAAGCCACAGAAGCGCGCAACGCCAAAATGACCAGCAAGCTGCGCTACGATCCCGAAGAGGAAGACGAGCCCGATATGGAGCACCCGGTCGTCGTCACCCATCCGGAGACCGGGCGGAAGGCGCTGTTCGTCAATCGCCCACGAACACACCGCTTCCGGGGCATGACCGAGGAGGAGAGCAAACCGCTGCTTCAATTCCTGTTCGACCACAGCCACCGCCCCGAGTTCACCTGCCGCTTCCGTTGGGAGAAAGGATCCGTCGCCTTTTGGGACAACCGCTGCTTGATGCACAAGGCGCTGAATGATTATCCGGGGCACAAGCGCTACATGAACCGGGTCACGGTCGAGGGGACACGGCCGATATAAAGGTTCTTTGTTGCCCAACCGAAGAGCCGAGATACAGCGCACACGCCAAGGATCGGAACTGGCTGGGTCCCGGATAACGCTGTCGCGTTTCCGGGAAACGATTTGAGGGGGAGGCGGTATGGGATACCTGTATCATGACTGAACCTTCCCCATCGATAAAACCCGGCTCCGCAATTGCCGCGGCATTACTGTTCAATCCAATGCTGGGGTCGCTCTATGCGTGGAGTGTTTTTCTCGGACCGCTCGAAGCGGAACTCGGCGTGCCGCGCTCGGAAATCAGCACGGTCTTTGGGGTTGCCGTTTTCGGCCTAACGGCTGGCCTGGTCTGCGCACCGATCGCGAACCGCAGAGTACCGACCGCATTGCTTCCCATCTTCGCGACGGTGCTGTGTGTCGGCGGATTGGTCATCTCCGCAGAGGCTAACTCCTTACTCATGCTGACCGTCAGCTATGGCGGCTTGTTCGGTTTTGGCACGGGTTTTGGATACAGCGTCACGTTGCAACTCATCAACCGAGCACTCGCCGACCGCAGAGGCCTCGCTAATGGATTGGGGCTAGGTGCGTTTCCCATCGGCGCGATTGGCTTCTCTCTGATCTTCGGCATGATTACCGAGACGGTTGGCCCCCGCAGCATCTTCCTCGGCACCGCCATTCTCTTCGTCGCGGGTGGATTGATGGCGGCGTTCCTGACCCATCGCTCCGGCATTCGCTTCGACCGTGTAGCGGATATTGTCACGGAGAGGGCCGAGTTTCCGCGGATACTGTTTCCCCTCATATGGCTTGGGTTTTTCCTGGCGGCCGCGGGCGGCGTCTTGGCGATTGGGCACGCCGCCGGCATTCTGACGAGCCGGGGCAGCAGCGCGATGATCGCGGTTACCGGCGCCGTCTTCGTCAATATCGGCAATGCCGGAGGACGCCTCGGCGCCGGTTGGGCTTGTGATTATTTTTCACCTAGCAGGGTCGCCACCATGGCCCATCTTTCGGCACTCATTGGTTTTCTCATTATCATATTCCTGCCGGGCCCTATCGCAGCCCTTATCGCAGTTGCTTTCGTGGGCCTCAGCTATGGGATCGCTTCGGGGGCTTATCCTTCCGCCGTCTCGATCTTCTTTGGGGTCGAACGCTACGGGCGCAATCTCGGCATCTTGATCACGGCCTGGGGTGTCGCGGGATTAATCAGCCCTTGGGTTGGGGGCTGGCTGTTCGACCGGACCGGCGATTACGTGTTAGCAAGCACACTCGGCGCCGTATTGGCGATAATCGGTATTGTCGTGAGCATGAATATTCGCGCGCCAACATCTGGATCGTCACGCTAAATCGGCGCGTCACCTTTTAAGGTCGTGCGGTGCATGTAGCGCCGCTGCGGTAAAGCATAGTCGCCGATGGCGATGTGCTGGCAGGGAATATTGTCCCACATCAACAGGTCGCCTTTGCGCCATCGATGGGTATAAACGAATTCCGGGCGCTTGATATGAGCCCACAATTCCGACAACAGGGACTCCGCCTCTTCCGTTGTGAGCCCCTTGATGCTGAAGGTATGCCCCTCGTTCACATAAATATTTTTGCGGCCCGTGATCGGGTGTGTGCGCACCACCTTATGCGTGACCGATGGGACTTGCTCCTCTTGCGTCTCGTTGAGCTCGGCATCGGGGTCGAAATCCTCGTTAATTTTATTGAACCGATGGGCGAGGCTGAACTCCGCCTCTAGGTTTTCGATCCGCGCTTTCATCTCGTCTGTCAGTGCGTCATAGGCGACGGCCGCGCTGGCGAACCGTGTCTCGCCGAGAGGTTCGCCCTTATCGTCGTGCGGAACCTCAATTGCATAGAGCAACGACCCCCGGCTCGGCTCTGCCGCATAAGAGAGATCGGTGTGCCAATAGCGGCCCGCATCCGGTACACCGATATTGCGACCCTCGTCCTCCACATTGGAGACGACAAGTATTTCTTTGTGTTCCGGGTGCAGGTACTGATCAAGCACGTGAATTTCGAGGTCGCCGAAGCGGCGGCTGAAACGGACATGCTGTTCGGGCGAGATGTCTTGATCCCGAAATAACAGAACCGAATGCTCGTTATACGCCCGCTCGATTTCGGCAAAATCCGCATTGCTTAAGGCTTTCGACAAGTCGACGCCTCGGACTTCCGCACCGAGTGCGGCATCGAAAGGATGGATGGTAACCATCATGCCGCCTCCCCTGCTCACGCATTCTCCAGGCAATAACGCGCAACTTCTTCGTGGGTCCCGAACCAGACACCGTCGTGCCCCTTAATGTGATCGATCAAACCATCGAGTATCCGCATGCGCGAGCGATGGCCTATCACATGCGGGTGCATGGTAATCAGACAAAGACCGCGCTCAGTATAGGCTCCGTCGAACTCCGCCTTGAAAATATCGAGCACATCGAAAGGCGATGTGTGCGGGCGGGCCGTGCCGCGCCGGTCCATACTCATATACGGTGCGTCGTCCTTGATCCATTCGACCGGCAACTCGACGAGGCCCGTCGGCTCACCGTCTTCCAATAATTCGTAGGGCTCGTCATCGGCCATCAATGATGAATCATAAAGCAATTCCATCTCGCGGCAGATTTTCAGTGTATAAGGCGTGAAATCCCAGGACGGCGTCCGCATGCCAACCGGGCGTTTACCTGATGTCCGTTCCAAAACGTCAGCCGCGCGCATCATAATGTCACGCTCTTCGATCTCGCTCAGGTCGCTGTTGAATTCGTGTATCCAGCCGTGAATACCGACTTCATGACCGTCGTCGACGACCGCTTTCTGTTCTTCGGGATGCAGTTCCGCGACTACGGCGGGGACGAAGAAGCTCGCCTTAATATCGTTACGCTCCAAAGTTTCACGGATACGGCGTATGCCAACTCGGCTGCCGTACTCACCCTGGCTCAACTTGCCGGGTGACGATTCGCCGAAGCGCAACGTGCTGGATTCATGATCGGAATCGAAGGAGAGCGCCACCGCGACTTTGGCACCACCCGGCCATTCCTTCGGCTTCAAGGATCGCCCGGCGCGCACCTTATTGACGATCCCGCGCCATCTCTCTTCCGGCCAGCGCCAAGGGGCTTCCGTTTTCAACTGATCATCGGGCATCGGGCATCTCCTAATATGCGGTCTCTCATCAATATCACCGCTTTCTAAAAAAAATCCACCGGTCAGGGAATAATCGTCGACTTCAAACGTTTATCTATTGCAGGGCGTTCCCATCCACCGCTAACCAACCGCTTCAAGGAGAATGAAATTTCTAAACTATCGGGTCTCACCGTCGCCGCGATGGTTGCCTTCTCAGCTTCGAACGTCATGGCCGACGCGATGAAGAAAGATGCCATGATGAAGAAAGACGATGTGATGAAAAAGGGCGACATGATGAAGCAAAAGAAATAGACCATCAAAAAACCGTATCCGATGGCGAGGTCATCTTGAATAATTTATGACCACCTCGAATTGAGGAAGCCAATCATCAAAACAGCCGGGAAAATCGAAACTCCTGGCCCAAGTACCGCACCGAAGGTGGTTCGCAATATCACTGGTGAGCGACACCTACGCCGCTGATGATTTGGTTCAAAATTGTATATCCCGGGCCCTGTCGAAACTCTATCAGTTTCGGGATGGCAGCAATATGCGCGCCTAGCTGTTCACAATAATTGCGGGCGCGATCAACGCATCGTCGATCTTTGGGGCGACGAAGCACATAAGGGTATCGAGAAACATTGGGAACCTCGGCGGCAAGTGCACCTGATCACCCCAGTGATTGCGGTCATTTGCAGCGCCTGATAGCGTTGTGTTTTAGACCAAATGCACACACCAAGGGGATTAAGGATGCCGAGCGCGTTTGAGGAAGTGATGGCGGTACGTGGGAAGGGAATGCCCACAAAGGATCAAATAAAAATCGTCGGATCCGATCCTGTCTTCTCCACGAAGTTCAAGATCGGGGAGACCTGCGCCGCTGTCATCGCCGGGATCGGTACCGCTGTCTCTGATATTTGGGAACTCAAAACCAGCCGTCCCCAAAGCGCGGCGATCGACGTGCGCCACGCCGCCGCAGCCTTGCGCAGTACCGGCTATATGCAGCAACCGGGCGCGGACGGTATCTTCTCTGACATTCGTCTCGACGATCACAATGACATGCGTCGTATAACGCAGCCTTGGCCGACGAAGGATGGGCGATGGTGCTTACCACATTTCGGCTTGCCTAATTTGCGCGCGCGGGTGCTTGGCGTACTCGGGTGCGAGCCCACCCCCGATTCCGTCGCCAAAGCGGTCTCTCAATGGGATGCAATGGACTTGGAAGCCGCTATTGATGAAGCCCGTGGATGTGGCGGCATGGTCCGGACCAACGAAGAATGGATGGCGCATCCGCACGGCCAAGCTTTGGCGGCGAAGCCCATTGTCGAGATCATCAAGATCGCCGAAAGCGATCCGGAACCCATGCCAGCAGGCGACCGACCACTCTCGGGCATCAAAGCGCTCGATCTCACGCGAATATTGGCGGGCCCCATCGCCGGGCGAACGCTAGCCGAACACGGCGCCGACGTTCTAATGGTGACGACCGAGGGGCTGCCGCAAATTTCCCATCACGTGATGGACACAAGTCACGGCAAACGTAGTTGCTATCTGGATTTAAAGAATTCGGATGACGCTGCGACGCTCAAAGAGCTCGCCGGTTCCGCCGATGTGTTCTCACAAGGCTATCGCCCCGGCATCATGCAGAAACTGGGCTTCGGGCCAGAAGAATTAGCGTTGCACCGACCAGGCATCGTCTATGTCTCAATCAGCTGCTTTGGCGCGGACGGCCCTCTCAGCCATCGCGCCGGATGGGAACAAGTCGCGCAGACGGTCACCGGCATCTGTCACGAAGGCCTGCCCGACCGACCAGCATTACTGCCCGCCGCCGCTTGCGATTACACAACCGGTTATCTGGCGGCATACGGCGTATTGTTGGCCCTCGCGCGGCGCGCCGTCGACGGCGGCAGCTATCACGTCCGGGTATCGCTCTGCCAATCTGGGATGTTGATTTACCGCCAGGGCAATGTCGTCTTCAACGAGGCCGATAAGGATTTGAGTGATGCGGAACTCCATACCTTGCGCATTGAAACGGCACCCAAAGCAGGCCCGCTGCGTCACTTGGCGCCGGTCCTTCAATTAAGTGAGACACCACCGCGCTGGGTGCGGCCAACACCGGTTCTCGGAGGTGACAGGCCGGAATGGCTCAATGACGCGGATGCCGCGGTCGCAGCTGAATAAAATTCAGACCTCAGGGTCGCGGTAACTCAGGATTTTGTGGAGGCGTTTGGGTGTGATGACGCAGCCGAGAAATTTATAGCGCTAGAGTTCCGCGTTCTCATCTTCACATTCGATAGGTTCGTGTTGCGGAGATCGGCATGGCTGAGGTCAGCGTTCAAAAGGCGCGTTTTATGGAGATTGGCGCTCACCAAGCTTACATCAGAAAGATTCGCTCCGCGTAAATCGCAGCACTGCAAGTCGACGCGTTCGAGGTCGGCGTTGTGCAAATCCGCATCACGCAAATATCGATCGCAAAGTTTCGCCCCGGTCAGGTCACGGCGTGACAGATCGGCCCTCTGCCCGGTGCCATCGTCTTCCATCCATTTCTTATGCTCTGCAACGACGACGTCGATTTTATTTCGTCGAATTCTTCCGACATGGCACTCTCCTCGGTTATAATGCACGATCGACGGTTCGCGCGTGGAATCAAGACTACTTAACCGGATTTCAATTCCCATCGGAGACAAGCATGTCACGTATAGAGACACGTCCCTTGCAGGAAAATCTCGGCACGGAGGTTTTAAATATCGACCTCTCGGGGCTCGACGATGAAACCTTCAGCCTAGTCCGCCAGGCATGGCAGCGGGACCCGTTATTGCTCTTCCGGCGGCAAAGCCTCACTGAGGAAGATTTACTCGCGTTCAGCAAAAGGTTCGGCTCCCTCGATCTCGACACGATCAAAGACATCAACACGGACGATCCCGCCGCCGATGACAGGAACCCCGAACTCTTCTTTGTCTCCAATCTTCACTTCGACGACGGCAGCAAAGTCGGAGGGCTCAGCAATGACGAGGTCGTCTGGCACACCGACCTGATTTTCAGAGCGAATCCCGCAAGCGGATCTATCTTTTATGGCGTCGAAATGCCTAAAGACACGGCGAAGACGTCTTTCTGCAATATGGCACACGCCTATCGCACCTTACCCGACGAACTACGCCGGGCCGTCGACGGCAAGCGAGCTCGTTGCAAATACGGCACGGAAGCTCCTCTCTCGAGTTTCATGCGGCAAAACGTCAACAAAAACTTCCGGCGCGAAACTGCTTCCGCCGAAGAGACCGAAGCGATCGACCGGCGCACTCCCGAGGTCGTGCACGATATGGTGCTGGAAAATGCCGCGACAGGCGAGCGGTCGCTATATCTCTCCCCCAATCACACAACCGCCATCGAAAACTTATCAAATAAGGATGGACGTGAATTATTCGACGCGCTGATGGACCACGCGCTACGACCGGAGAATATCTATAGCCACGATTGGCGGAACGGTGACGTTCTGCTTTGGGACAATACCCGCCTTCTGCACCAGCGCGAGGCCTTCAGCGGGCGCATTCCCCGGCTCGCCAAACGCACGACCGTCTATATGGATCCGGCCTATTTCGCCGTGCCCAAACCAGCAAAGGAGAACGCCGCTACATGATCGATTTCGAAATAGATATCCCGACCGTAGACGGTGCGATGAACACTTTTGTGGCACATCCAGATGGCAACGGCCCCTACCCTGCCGTGTTCATGTATATGCCAGCTTCCGGCATCCGGGATGAATTGCGGGACATGGCACGGCGCCTGGCCATGCACGGTTATATCGTCCTGTTGCCAAACCTGTACTATCGTATGGTCCGGGTCCTGGATGTCGATTCCAACCGCCTGTTCGACGAAGACTACGAGCCGGTAAAGACGTTCATGAACGTTCTGAACAACGGTTACACCAACGCGCGAAGCCGTATCGATACCGCCGCGATGATCACCTTTGTCGACAATGACGAAAGGGCCATGGCCAGCAAAATCGGCGTGACCGGCTATTGTATGGGCGGGCGCTTGGCGCTTATCGCCATCACCGAATTCCCCGACCGCATCGATGCCATGGTCTCGATGTATGGCGGCCGGCTTCACGGCGACGCGCCGGATTCCCCGCATCTGAAAGCCAACCGGATCGCCGGCGAACTCTATCTCGGCGTCGCCGAGAACGACGCTTACGTGCCGATGGAAATGAACAACCGGCTGATGGAGCATTTTGATGCACTCGCGGTGAACTACAAACTGGAAGTTTATTCGGACACCGAACACGGATTTTGCTTTCCGAAACGCTATTGTTACGCCCCCAAAGCGGACGAGAAGCACCGGCGGATCATGACGAATTTGTTCGAGCGACGTTTGG
>CAJWTF010000165.1 GCA_913046825.1 uncultured Rickettsiales bacterium
ACGAATCGCCCGGGCGGGATTATGCTCCCGTCGGGAAGCGGAACGTTGGGTCGAATCTGGACGGGTCGCTGTCGACGGCAATACCCTGAAAAGCCCGGCGTTCAATGTCCCGCTTGGCGCTATCGTGACCGTCGACGGAAATCCTATCCCAGATGCGGAACCGACGCGGCTGTGGCGGTTCCACAAATCGGCAGGCTCGATGACGACCAACCGGGACCCAGAGGGCAGAAAAACCGTCTTTGATTTCTTTCCCACCGATATGCCGCGCGTGATGACGGTTGGACGCCTGGATTACAACAGCGAGGGCCTTCTACTGTTGACCAATGACGGCGACCTGGCACGTCGGTTGGAGCATCCAGATACTGGTTGGCGGCGGCGTTACCGGGTGCGGGTGCATGGCAGGGTCGATGAGGACAAGCTCGCGGGATTGGCGCAAGGGGCCACGGTCGATGGGGTGCGCTACGGCGCCATCGAAGCGACGCTAGAACGCGAACAGGCGTCGAACGCGTGGTTGTCCGTCACCTTAAGCGAGGGGAAAAACCGCGAAGTGCGCCGTATTTGCGAGCATCTGGAGCTCCAAGTCACGCGATTGATCAGGATCAGCTACGGTCCATTCCAATTAGGTAACTTGGAACGCGACGCGGTTGATGAAGTGCCGCGCAAGGCGCTCGCTGAACAACTCGGTGAGGGAGACCAAAGGAAACGCCGCCGTGCGCGTGATCGCCGGTAAATGGCGCGGTAAAAAACTGCGAACACCCGAGGGGAATAATATCCGGCCGACTTCTGATCGGGCGCGGGGGGCACTCTTCAATTTGTTGGCGAATGGCAAACCGGCCGCAACGGGCTTCCGTTTGCAGGGCGCAATTGTTCTCGACGCGTTTGCGGGGACGGGCGCATTGGGTCTTGAAGCATTGTCGCGGGGCGCCAAGCACGCGAGTTTCATCGAAAAGGCTGCCACAAGCATCACGGTTCTCCGGGCGAATATTGAAGCCTGCGGCGGTCGGCAAGCGTGCGATATTCATCAGGCCGATGCGGCTATCCCACCAGCCGCCGGGAGCGCCTGCAGTCTTATTCTGATGGATCCGCCTTACGGCAAGGAATTACTCAGCCCAAGCTTGGTAGCATTGTCGGCCGCCGGATGGATAGCGGCAGGTGCAATTTGTTGCGTTGAACTGGGCAAGGGCGAAATGTTCGATCCGCCAGATGGATTTGAAAAATTGGATGACAGGCGCTACGGCGCGGCCCGGATCGTCATTCTTATTTGGCGCGGTTGATTTGCCGAGCGAGTATGAGCGTGACTAAGACGATGGGTACCAGGATGGCGGTGCTGGAGAAAAACGGCCAGGCGACCCCGATCGAGGCGAAAGCGAAACCGGCCCATGCGGGCCCGAGGATGCGGCCGAGACTATTCGCTGATTGTGCGATCCCCATGGCGCCGCCGCGCATGCTGCGGGGTGCGGTGCGGCTAATAAGGCTTTGCAATGACGGATTGGCGAAGCCGAAGCCGATGAACAGTAATGCGATCGGTAGCAGCAGCCAAATACGTTCGGTCACCAGCGGCAATCCGATCAGGCCAGCCCCGGTAAAGAGTAACCCCATGACAAAGACGTGGGCCTCGCCCATAAGCGGGACCAGTCGTCCAACCAAGCCGCCTTGCACGATAACGCCGCAAATACCGGCAAAGGCCATGTAATACCCAACTTGGCGTGGCCCCATATCTAAGACCCGCTCGCACCATAGCGCCAAGGTCGACTCCATACCGGCAAAGACAAAGAACATGCCGAAATAGAGCGAGATGAGGGTGCACAGGATCGGAATGGAAATGATCTGCGGCAGAAACCGCATGGTGGAGACGCCGTGGTTTGCATGGCGTTCGGCCTCGCGCAATAGGACGGCGCTCACCAATAAGGCAATTGCGGAGCCACCAGCGGCGATTAGCATGGGCAATTGATAATTAATGACGGCTTCCCCGGCGAGATATCCGCCAAGGGCTGGACCAAGTACGAAGCCGAGGCCAAAGGCGGCGCCAAGCATGCCCATCCCCTTGGCGCGGCCCTCGTCGTCGGTCACATCGGCGACATAGGCTTGGCTCGTCGCCAGCCAGCCGTTCATGGCTCCCGAAAATATCCGGGCCAGATAAATCATCTGCAGGTCGGTGGCGAAGGCCAGCCACAAATATCCCAGTGCAGAGCCCGCGAAACTGATCAAAATAACCGGTTTGCGCCCAATCTTATCCGACAGCCGTCCCCATAGTGGCGCGGTTAGGAGTTGAGCCAGCGAAAACACCGAGAACAGTGCCGTCGCCTCCAACGGCCCGGCACCGTGGTGCAGCGCGAAATAGGGGAGAAGAGGAACGATGACGCCGAGGCCGATGACGTTGGCGAGCGCCGCGAGGAAAATTGCGAGCATGGGGAGTTGGGATATAAGCCGAGGCGGGCGGGGTCAAGCGTGCTGTCAGCGGCGGCCGAACAGACGTTCGATATCCGCAAGTTTCAACTCCACATAAGTGGGGCGGCCGTGATTGCATTGCCCCGAGTGCGGGGTCATTTCCATCTGCCGCAGCAATGAATTCATCTCGTCGCCGTTGAGGCGGCGGCCGGAACGTACAGAGCCGTGGCACGCCATGGTCCCACAGACGTCCTCAAGGCGCTCTTTTAATCCAAAACCATCGCCGAGCTCTGCCAATTCATCGGCTAAATCTCGGATCAAGCCTTGAACGTCAACTTGCCCCAACATGGCCGGAACCTCCCGGACCACGACGGCGCCCGGCCCGAACCCTTCAAGAACCAATCCCAGCTCAGAGAACTCGGTAGCGCGCGCGACAAGGCGGTCGACTTCATCCTCGGCCAATTCCACGACTTCCGGAATAAGTAATCCTTGTTTGCGCACCCCCGTGTCCGAGAGGGCTTCTTTCATGCGCTCGTAGACCAGGCGTTCGTGTGCCGCGTGCTGATCAACGATGACAATGCCGTCCCCCGTCTGCGCAACGATATAGGTCTCATGGACCTGCGCCCGTGCGGCACCGAGTGGATAGGCTTCCGTGCCGTCGGTGTCATCGTGCTGCGCCGTGGGCGGCGCGGTCGGCGCCAGTCCTTGGGTCGGCCCGTTTGGTGCCTGAAAGATAGCGGCGCAATCGGACAGTCCCGGCGACGGGTATGCGGGTCGTTGTGGATACGCGCTGCCGAACGGCAGAGCAGGGCCGGTATGGGTGCCCGGCTTTATCGCGCCAAGTGCGGCTGTCGCGACGCTGGTTGATGCCCGGTGGCCGGCTTCGGCCAACGCATGCCGCAACGCACCGACAATTAACCCCCGCACAACGGCCGCCTCACGAAAACGGACCTCTACCTTCGCAGGGTGGACGTTGACGTCGACCAGTATCGGGTCGATTTCCAGGAAAAGCGCTATTAGAGGATGCCGGTCGCGGGCGAGAAAATCTTGGTAGGCGCCACGAACGGCGCCGAACAACAGGCGATCCTTGACCGAACGACCATTCACGAACAGGAACTGTAATTGGGCGTTTCCACGGTTCAGTGTCGGTAGTCCGGCGTATCCGGTCAGTCGAATGCCTTCCCGTTCGGCTTCAATGGGCAATGCATTCTCGGTGAACTCCTTGCCCATGACACCACCAAGGCGGCGAAGCCGGGCATCGAGCAGTTCGCCTTGTGCGGCTTCAAGTTTGATCTTCGTACGCTCGCCGTCGATCAGGGTGAAAGATACATCCGGGCGCGCCATGGCGAGGCGTGAGATCGCATCACTGATTTGCGAGGATTCCGTCCGATCAGCACGCAAAAATTTAAGTCGAGCGGGCGTCGCGTAAAATAATTCCCGGAGTTCGATCCGCGTGCCTTTCGATAAGGCCGCTGGTGCGAGCCCGCTTATATCGCCGCCATCGACGGTCAAACGCCACGCGGTGTCGGCCCCCGCCGTGCGACTGGTGAGAGCGAGCCGCCCGACGGATCCGATGGAGGGCAAGGCTTCGCCTCGAAATCCCAGTGTCCGAATATGGTCGAGATCGTCCTCCGGCAGTTTCGAGGTCGCATGACGTTCGACTGCAAGGTGCAATTCCTCCGGCGTCATGCCGGTGCCGTCATCGGTGACGGTGATCAGTGATTTACCACCGTCGCGCACGGTCACTTCGATCCGGGAAGCCCCTGCGTCCAGGGAGTTTTCGACTAATTCCTTTACCGCCGAAGCGGGCCGCTCGATGACTTCACCGGCTGCGATGCGGTTGACGACGTGTTCCGGAAGGCGACGGATTGTCATGCAGCACTCCCTTGTGTATCGGCGAGGCGTTCGCGGGCGAGTGCCTTGCCGGATTCCACGGCCGGTTGTCCGAATGGATCGACCTTCCATAGATCAGCGGTCAATAACGTCTCGAGAACGAAATGCATCATCAATCCGCCGAGTGCGAATTCGTTGAGCTGCGGGATACGAAATTCGCGCACCGGCCTGCCCTTATCGGTCAATGCTTTCACGGTGGCGTCGGAGGATGCATCGAGAAGGTCGCCGACACTCCTCCCGGCAAGATGGTCAAGACCGGCGTCGCGCGCGATTGCCGGCGGAATGATCATGCCGGCCCCCGCCGCGGGAGAGGTGACGAGAGAGATTAACTTATCGTCAGGCCCATCCAGGTAGAGCTGTAACTGACTGTGTTGATCGACCGTGCCACTCGCTTGGACTGGGGTTGTCCCCTTGCCGTTCTTACCGAGGCTCTCCGCCCAAAGCTGGCGATACCAGAGCGCCAGGTCCGAGAGCCGATCGCAATAGGGCATCAGGACGGAGATTGATATGTTGCGTTCGACCGCAAGCGCCACCGCCAGGGCCGCGCCCTCCACCGGCGCTGCGTCCTTCGACATGGCGAGGCATCTGGCTACCAAGTCCTGCGCACCTTCACGAATGGCAATTGGGTCGAGACCTGCGATCATCGCTGGGAGCAAGCCGACCGATGAGAAGACCGAGTAGCGGCCGCCCACATAGGGGTCGTGGGCGATCACAGGAATATTGTAGCGCTCCGCCAATCGATAAAGAGGATTGTCACCGCGCTCCACGATCGCGAAACTGCGATGGGAGAGTGCCTGCGGTCCACAGTGGTCGAGAAGCCAACCTTGAACCACCATGGTCAGGGCGATGGTCTCCAGCGTACCGCCGGACTTAGAGACGAAGAGTGTGCCGGTTTTTTCCGGCGTTAGGCCGGCGAGGAGAGAGTTGACCCCGTGCGGATCGACGTTCTCCAGAAAATGGAATGTCGGTTCGCTGGTCGTTTGCAGGGCACAGAGCGTTCTGGCGCCAAGGCTCGACCCCCCGGTGCCGACAACAAGTACATCGCTGCACGTCTCGCGCAGCCGTTCTGCCGATTGCTGCAGGGTGTCGATATCGTTCCGCCGTTCGGGCAGCTTGAGGACCGTCATGTACTCGCGGTCGGTCAATTCTGCGATCCGCTCAAGCGCTTCGCCAGCTTCCGCGCGGCAGCGCTCATAGCCCGCAGCTGAAACGCCGCCGTCACCGATCTTGTCGGCAAAACATCCGTCTATTTTTTGTATATAGGACATGGTCAAACCCTATAGATAGTGTCCGACCCTACTCTGGGACGCAACCGATTGTTATCCTCTTGGATTTGACCTTATATTTGCGGGGCGGGTGCGGTTGGCGTGACAGCCGCCGGTCTGCCAACCACGACGAAGGTCAATTTTCCGGGATCAAGTAAGCGGCGGGCCAGTTTTGCGATGTTCTCCGCGCTCACCACGTTGATATAGTTCGCACGTTTGTCGATATAGTCGATCCCGAGGTTGTGGTATTGGATCGAGACCAGCATGCGGGCGATCCGGTCGGTTGAACTGAGACGCAGTGGAAACGATCCCGTCAGATAGGATTTTGCGCGACTGAGTTCGTCCGCCGTCACGCCGCCTGTGCGCATGCGTTCCCATTCCGAACGGATAATATTTAACGACTCGGCGACGTTCGCGTTCTTCGTCCCTGCCCCACCGGAGATCAATGCCGAGAGCCGCATGGGGTGCAGACCGGTGCCGACGGAATAGGCGAGGCCGCGCTTCTCGCGTACTTCACTGAAGAGACGTGATGAGAAGCCACCACCACCCAGAATGTAGTTCATCACCAAGCAGGTATACCAATCAGCATCATCACGGGGCAAACCCGGTTGCCCAAATACAATCGAGCTTTGCGGCACATCTAATTCCACCACATAGGTATCGCCGGTCAGGCGCGGCGCGGCCTCAGCGATGGTCGGCAAAACTTTTGATTTAGGCAGGGACGCGAAGGCTCGATCCAGCAACGGAGCCAATTCCGCAGCGGTAATATCCCCTGTAACACCGATTATCAGCAGGTCGCGCGCGAAACGCTCGCGGACATATTCATGCAGGTCGCCCTGGCTGATCTCGGCGATGGTCGCGGGTGTGCCGCTCGACGGTATCGCATATGGATGATCACCGAAGACTGCAGTCGCCCACGTTCGCCCGGCAATGTAATCCGGATTCGTGGAGCGCCGCTTTAACGATATCAAGGATTGCTGGCGCATGCGTTCCAAGGGTTCGCTATCGAAGCGTGGCTTGGTCAGTGCCAGATCGAGTAGTTCGATCGCCCTTTCGCGATGTTTGTTGAGCACCTTGAGACTGCCCCGGAACGTATCACGGCCGCTGGAGAAGTTCATTTTGATTGAATGGTTCTGTAATTCAGCCTGGAACGCCCTGCTGTCGAGCGAGCCCGCGCCTTCATCCAAAAGGCCGCTAAGAAGACTGGAGAGGCCCGCCTTATTGGCCGGGTCGTAGGTGCATCCGCCGCGAAATGAAAATTCGATTGACAGCACGGGGACAGACGTATCACGGACCAGCCAGGCCTTGATTCCGCCGGGACTCTCCACCGTTTGGATGTCAATGGCGTGGGCCTGGCCGGTGAAGACCGCCGTGGCGATCAGCAGGAATGCGGCGGTCGCCCGTCTCGCCCAATTTATAGAAAGAGGCCGGATCATGACCTTTTCTCCGGTTTGGATTGCGGAGTGAGACGGGTGGTCACGGTGCCGCCAGTGCTTAGGACAGCTCGCGCCGCCGCGTCCACCGCTTGTTTGGTGACCGCGCCAATGCGTTCAGGCCAGGCTTCCACATCCTCAATGGATTGGCCGGACATTAGTGCATTTCCGAGTATGCGGGGCGGAGCATTCAGGGAATCGCGGGCAAAGACGGCTTCTGCCTGCATGCGTTCGATGGCCAATTTGACTTCCTCATCGGTAATGCCGTTTTCGAGCACGGCAGCGATCTCAACTTCGATGGCGGTTTCGATTTCGTCGAGGGTGCGCCCGGGGCGCGGTGAGCCATAGAAGCCAAACACGCCGGGGCCGCGATTGTCCCCGGAATACCAAGCGCCGGCGTGTGCCGCGAGTGCCTGTTCGACGACGAGGCGGCGATAGAGACGGCCGGTTGTGCCGCCGCTTAGTATTTCGGTGAGGACGTCCAACGCGTACTTATACTGCCTGTCACTGGCACCATAACTCGGCACCAAGTATCGACGTGACCATGATGGTTGGCGCACGCGGGGATGTGACAAGGAAACCGTACGGTTGGCGCTACGCGGCGGTTCCTTCCAATCGGGTCGAGTTGGCAAGATGCGCGATGGCAAAGCGCCGAAATGTCGTTGCACCATTGGTTTGACGTCCGCTGCCGTGACGTCGCCTGAGATCACGATGACCGCGTTATTCGGCGTGTACCAGGCGCGATAGAACGCCATCA
>CAJWTF010000166.1 GCA_913046825.1 uncultured Rickettsiales bacterium
CCAATGCGTCTAGGACCCGGCAATCCCGACCGCGAGTATGCCGAGGTTGTCTTCCAGGCTCTCTTTGATATTTCCTTTATCGTCGAGCAGGTAGCCGCGGCGATTGGTTGTCCCTCAATCGATGGCGATGAGTTTAGAGGCGGAAGTGGTCATGAACGGTGGAAACCCAAAATAAGTGTCTCACTCGGAGGGGTGACAGGATATACCGTCATTAGCAGGTATTTGAAAACAGCCGTGCTGACCCTGCCAGTCAACTACATGACAAATTCGGCACATTGGCGATGTAATTGTATTAGGGTCCCCGGTTGGCGTCCCAGAGCTGGCCCCAACGATTACACTCGAACGTGATTAAATTACCAGAGCTGCATCGGAAATTGATGACTGACACGTTGAGCATCATAAATACCAGGCAGAGCAGGGTAATAATGGCCGCCGCCGCCTCGATCCTCGTCCGACCGTCCATGGATGCAAGAACAAAGCATTCTGCAGCAGTCCCTATGGACGGCGCCTGTATATTTAATGTAGCCCTGTGCAGGATGTATCGCTACACGCATTCGAGCCATCATGCCCAGGAGGTGAGCCAGGCGTCTAGATACCCCTTGGGTCATCGACAAACATGTGTGGCTCTTCGCCCTTGGGTGTCGCGGTCATCACCGTCACGCCGTCTTGCGAGCGAAAACGATGCCAGCATGCTTTCGGCACGATCAGCAGATTACCGGCGGTGAGTTCGAAAGTTTCAATCTCGTCATCCACAATAATATCGAATTCAGTGGTGCCGGCGATGATGTGTACTAGCTCGTCACCGGCTGGATGGCGTTCCCAACCGGCGTTGCCGTCGAAGCCGCCGAAATAGATATCGGCATTCTTGAAATCGCCTTTGCCGAGGGAGGAAAATGCCTCAAATACTTCCTTTTCCTTTGTGTGTGGTCCTCGATTCACGATTGGTTTGAGACGACTGGTCAGCTCGTTGATATTGATGATTTCAACCATGAGAAATGTCCTTCGATGCAACACTGAAAAATGACAGTAAGGTCAAAATAAATTTATAAGCATCCTTTAATTTTTTTTATAAACGGTACGCAGGAATTTATGGCCTGTTTTCATAATGGCGCTGCAGATTTATCGCCTCATAGGGTAAGGATATTCGAACCTTTAGAAGGCTTGGGTCAACTGACCACGTGGTAATCCGCGATCTGTACTTCCTTGCCGATATTGGCGAAGTCGCCATCGGCGCGCCTGCGGCGGAACTCTCCCCAGTCAATTCCTGAATACAGGTTTGGAGTTTTCGCGCATTCGAGCGGCTCGACGATCGCGCCATAGGCTGGATTGAAGAAGAACGGGAAGGAATAGCGATCGACGCTGCTCATCGCCTGCACGCGGTGGAGTGCAGCGCGATATTCGTCATTCGACCAAACCTGGACCATGTCACCGATATTGACCACAAAAGCGCCCGCAATAGCCTCCACGTCGTACCAATAGCCGTCCTTGAAGACCTGTAATCCGCCAACATCATCTTGGATGAGGATGGTGACGGCGCCTGCGTCGCTGTGGTGATGAATGCCGAGGTCCGCGCCGTCGCGCACTTCGTCCGGTAAATCCGAGAGTGGGTCTTCGACGGGGTAATAGTTGAGACGCAGGAAGCTGGTATGGGTCGGCTCGAAACTTTGCACCAATCTGTCGCGCGGTAGATCGAGGCTGAGGCAGATGGCTTCAACCATCGTCATCGAGAGTTTCTCGCAAATTTGGAAATGCGCACGCATGGCGATCTCGAACGTGGGCTGGCTAGTGGGCCAAGGCGTGGCTCCGGAGAACGGATCGTCAGACAATGCACCCGCATCGACTTCCGGCCCAATATCGAAGATTTCCTTCTTGTCCCGCTGGTTCTTCGTCAGCTCGCGGTCGAAATAGCCCCACGGGTTTTCGCTGTTTCGGTTCAGAGCCCTTTTTTCTCCGCGGGGCAAGGCGAAGAATTCCCGAATGGTTTGCCAGACGCGGTCCAAATGCTCTGCATCAACGCCATGATTGATGACTTGAAAGAAGCCCCATTCGCGGCACGCATCACCGATCTCACCCGCGATTCGCGCGGCCGTTGCCGGGTCCTGCATACCTTCGGCGCCGCCAAGGTCGATGACAGGAACCGAATGGGTTACGACGGCGCTGTCCGCCACCGGGGCTAAATCCGGATTTGTATCACTCACACTCATCACCATGTGTCGTTATTTTGTTTCGAAGACCGTCAGCAGCCGTGTCTCGATACTGCGGCGTGGCAGGGGACCGATATCGTCGCCGATATAATCGAAAGACGTATGGGGACAATAAACGGAGCGATCGCCAGGGCGACCGTCCATCTGCTTTAGGACGATGACCTCATTGGTGGTCATCTCCGGGAAATAGCACCACTTGTGCGCGCCGCTATAGACAGGTGCCGCAACCAAGCTGTCGTTGTCCCGGCCGGTGTAATAATAGTCGATGATGTCGTCCATCGGCAGGCTTTCCCAATCGATAAAAGCGAGAGGGTTGTTCTCGACGGGGTTATCGAAGGGCTGCCAGGTATTGTACCAGACGTAAATCCAGTTTTTTTGCGGCTCCACCCCATGGGTCTCCAGCACCGTTTCGGACATCTCCTGCAGGCGCTTCATGTTGTAGTCGCAATGGACGAAGCGGGCGTAGCCGTCGTTGAAATCGATGGGTTTTTCCGTGCGCACTAAATGGCTGCGCGCAAAAGCGTGGTTGGCACCTGTCACCCGGCGGAGCAAAGCCTCCATCTCGCGGTGATACACGCATTCGACTTCCTCGTCGTCACGGAAGTTGTCGACGGCGCTTTCGTGCTGGGTCAGCGTGAAGCCGTTACGTTCGAGGTTGAGTTCGCCCGTTTCGAGGCGCGGTCGGGCGTCATGGACTTGGACATCCTGGAACGATGTCGCCGCGCGCCGGCTCTCACGCGACCCGATGCGGGGGCTTTCGTCCCGGTCTTTCCAATCAGCATTGATATAGCGGACTTTTGCGGGAACGGACTCTTCGATCATCTCAAACGCAGCGCTGCTCACGGTCGCCTCCTAACCAATCATTCGCCGATACTTATATCACAATATAGGATAGTATGCCGAATTGTCTGGAGGGAAAAATGGAAGTCAAACCGTATGAGATGGCGAAGATCGCGGACCGCGAATCCGTCATGGAAGGCAAAGATATGCGGGTTAGTGTGCTGACCCTTGGGCCCGGCGACTGCATCCCGTGGCATTATCACAGCGAAATCACGGATTCCTTTGTCTGTCTCGAAGGGCCAATGGTGGTTGAGACGCGGGCCCCTCGGAACAATTACGTGCTCAATCCGGGTGAGCGCTGCGAGGTGCCGCCCAAGGTCGCGCATTACGTCCACGGCGAGAATGACGGCTCAGCAAAATTCCTTATCGTCCAGGGCGTGGGCGTCTACGATAATATTGCCGTCGGCGGCGAGAAATAGGGGAGTATCGGATATGCCGAACGAGAGCCTGACGCAGACGGTCGAGGATATCGATATCCTAGCCGGAACGGATCGTAAGATGACCTTGAGGCTCCACACACCGGTCGGCGCCGGGCCATTTCCCGTGGTGCTCGATTTGCACGGTGGTGCCTGGTGCAAGGGGCATATCGATGAATGCGGTACTCGCGACAATGCTTTGGCGGCGGCGGGTATCACGGCGGGCGCTCTCGATTTCCGCCACGCGGGCGATGGTTATCCGACCTCGAATGCGGATATCAACTACGCGGTGCGCTGGGTGAAGGCGAATGCCGCCAAACTGAATATCGATCCGGCGCGCGTCGGGCTCGTCGGTCAGTCGAGCGGCGGGCATCTGGCGATGTTAACGGCAATGCGGCCAAACGATCCGCGTTATTGCGAGATCCCCCTGGACGGCGCCGACGCCACGGTCGCCGCCGTCGCGATGGTCTGGCCGGTGATCAACCCGTTGTCCCGCTATCGCCATGCTCACCGCGAACGGGCGAAGGAAAGTCCGCCGAGCTGGATCGGTGATATTCCGGAACGCCACGACCTCTATTGGGTGACGGAGGAGAATATGACCGACGGCAACCCAATGGTGGCGTTGGAAAATGGTGAGGCGGTCGAGACACCACCGGTGCTCTGGGTTCAGGGAGAGCCGGACCCGGTGCACGATTACCGCGATATCGATAGCGGCGCAGATTTAAATGAGCCCGACCGGTTCGTGCGCAACTACCAAAACGCAGGCGGTGAGATCGAGATGTTCCGCTTCGAGAAAGCAACGCAGACTGACCAAACCGTCATCGACCCGGTGGTGGCATTCTTCGGGAAGCATTTGTGATCTGACGCTCGTCATTCCCGCGAAAGCGGGAACCCAGTGGCTGCGACGTTTGATTAGATTTCCGCTTTCGCGGGAATGACGGTAGAGGTTTCATGAAACTCTGGTTGCAAAGCGGCAGCGGTTTGTCGGCGGATATTGGGACGGCCTACGGCAGCCGCTATGAGCAATCATTGGAGAGACGTCTCAAGACGGTCGTCCGTCCCGGGACGGAATTTGGCATCTTCGGAATTGGTGCGACGCCCTTCGGCAAAGATCGCTTCCACGCGGCAAGGCACAAGGTCGTTACCGGTGTCATCGAAAGCGCGTTGCGGGCAGAAGGGCAGGGCTACGATGCGGTCGCCGTGCTCAACACATTCGATCACGGGTATTATGAGCTGCGCGAGCTGCTCGGTATTCCCGTTGTCTTCATCACCGAGAGCACGCTCTATCTTGCCTGCCAATTAGCGGCGAACGTTGCGGTCATCGGTCATAATAAGCAAATCCAAGTGCAAGTAGAGGAACTGGGGCGGCGCTACGGTTTGGCGGCACGCATGGTTGCCGGCGAGAGCTTAGATCTCACATATGATGACTTCCCAAAGATGTACGAGGAACCGGAGACCTATGTGAAGCGCGTCCAGGGTGCGGCCCGCAAGGCTATTGCGCGGGGCGCGGGTGCGTTCCTCGTCGCAGGCAATCCACTCAACATGTTTCTAGTCGATCAGGGCCTGGGGGACGTCAATGGCGCGCCGGTGGTCTACGGGTGCGTCGCCACGGTGAAGACGGTGGAAATGCTGGTCGATATGCACGCGCTCGGGATTGAGCGCGGTAAGACGGGCCTCTTCGCCGCTCCGGGTGATGAGGACCGCCTTAGGCTCCGCGCACTCTTCGAGTAGATTATTTCTCGCCGGGCTTCCAGCCCGAGATCGCCTTCAATTCCAGGAATTCCATCAAGCCGTGCTCGCCGCCTTCGCGCCCGTTTCCGGATTGCTTGTAGCCCCCGAACGGACTGCCCGAGCTCTGTGAGGCACCGTTCAGGTGGACCATGCCTGCCCGTAGGCGACGGGCGACCTTGCGGGAGCGCTCGAGACTACCACTCTGGACATATGAGGCCAATCCGTAAGGCGTCTCATTGGCGATCTCGACGGCTTCGTCTTCCGTATCAAAGGGGATCATAGAAAGTACGGGGCCGAAGATTTCTTCCCGGGCGACGGTCATGTCGTTGCGCACATTGGCGAACACTGTGGGCCGAACGAAATAGCCCCGATTAAAGCCTTCCGGTCGCCCGAGCCCACCGGAGACCAACTCCGCGCCTTCCTCGATACCTTTCTGTATTAGGCTTTGGACCTTGTCGAACTGGTTTTGGCTGACCAGCGGGCCGATATGGTTGCCGTCCTCTGCCGGGTCGCCGACCGAGGTACCTTCCGCCGCTTCCTTTGCGACCGTGACGGCTTCCTCATAGACCGAGCGCTCTACCAGCATTCGGGTCGGCGCGTTGCAAGATTGGCCCGTGTTGTTGAAACAATGGCGTGCACCCGCCTTCACGGCACGGCCAACATCGGTGTCCGCGAAGACGATGTTGGGGCCTTTGCCGCCAAGCTCCAGCGCCACTCGCTTGACAGTATCCGCCGCTCCCTTGGTCACTGCTATACCGGCGCGAGTTGAGCCTGTGAAGCTCATCATGTCGATGCCTGGATGGCCGCTCATCGCCTCACCAACACCGGGGCCGTCGCCGTTCACCATATTAAAGACACCCGCCGGGAAGCCCGCCTCGTCGATGAATTCGGCAAACAGCATAGAAGACATTGGCGCGATTTCCGACGGCTTTAGGATGACCGTACAGCCGGATCCCAGCGCCGGGACAACCTTCAACGTCACTTGGTTCATCGGCCAGTTCCACGGCGTAATCAGGCCACACACACCGATTGGCTCATAGATCATGTGCTGGTTTTCCGCCCCTTCGCGCAGTGGATGCTCAAAGGAAAAGTTTTTTAGCGAGCGGATAAAGGCCTTGATATGACCAAACCCGGCGGCGGCTTGAGCGTTGGTGGCGAGCTTCATTGGCGCGCCCATTTCCATCGAGATGACTTTGGCCATTTCCTCCATACGAGATTGGTAGACTTCCGCGAGTTTCTCGATCAGCGCTATCCGGTCTTCGGCTGGTGTATCCGCCCAGTCCGGAAACGCCCGATTGGCGGCATCGACGGCGACATCTACATCAGCGCGGTTCCCAAGGGAAATTGTCGCGTATGCAGATTCGTCAGCTGGGTTGATGACTTCTAATTCATTCGGTGTCGCGGGCGCCACCCATTTTCCGTCGATATAGAATTGCGTTTTCATGTCCATGGGGAAGCTCCTGCAAGATGAATTGTTAGCGTAGATATTGGTTTGGATCGCTGTCGCGCAATGGCGATGAGTGGAAATTCCAACGAGAGCCCAATCAAAAGGTCTTTTCGGCGCGGGCCCAAATATTTTCTGCCCGCGATTGGGTTCCGCAGGATACCTCATTGTGATACACAGTCAAGATTTCGCGGTTCCGGACGATCTCTTGGCCATCGACAAATACATCGGTGACGTCGGCGCCGCTCGCGTTGTAGACAAGATTTGAACAAAAGTTCTCCATTCGGATCGGGCGGAACCACGGGCGCGAGATGTCGAGACATATCAAACCGGCTTTCTTGCCTACCTCTATTGCGCCGATTTCCTCCGCTATGCCCAATCCAAGTGCACCGCCCATTGTCGACATTTCTAAGGCGTCCCAACCAGGAAGCATGCTTTCATAACTGGTCGCAGCGTGGGGACCCAAAATGGCCATTTTCATAAATTGCAAAGGTCGTTTGAGCACCAGTCGCTGCCGAGAGACACGTTTAGGCCGGTTGGATAAACTTTCTCCATCGGTGGAAAATATCCGCGTTTGGCGACGTGATAGCTGGTGTGTGACAGCGTGGCGCCGCTTGCCGCCAGAATTTTAACATCGTTTTCATTCATAAATACGCAGTGGATAGCTATAGCGTCCGGTGCAAGCACCCCGCTCTCAATTCCGATATCCATCGGACGTTTGCCATAGAGCTTGAGAGTGAATTCTGTCTCTCCCGGTACTTCGGCAATGTGTAGGTTCATCCCGGTTCTGAGTTTATCCGCGAGCTCGCGGCTCCGAGTCATACCTTCCAAGGATGTGTAACCGGGGCCGCCCGGCGAAATCCGCGTCGTAATGCGCCCGTTCTCTCTGCCGTGCCAAGTCTCGAACAGTTCGACGGCGCGATCCATAGCCCGC
>CAJWTF010000167.1 GCA_913046825.1 uncultured Rickettsiales bacterium
CCTTGATTGAAATCGACGGTGACAACCGGCCACATGCGGCGCGAAATACGGCGGAGGTTCTAGAAATTGTGCACCAACGTGTCGCGCCGGATTTGCCGCATGACGATTTTATTTTACGGGTGATCGACGATACCAAATTTCGCCGCGACTGTTCGATCATGATCGCGGAGGATTCGGTTCCTTTCAATTACCCCTATGCGAAAAAGCCCGGCGGTTTGGTGGATTAGCGAGTTCGTATACTGGCCCAAGAGTCGGGATACGGGAGTTTTTAAACCGTCTCCGTCTTTATAACCTCGTCGGTGTTGAGCGCGCGGATCTCTTCTTCGCTATAGCCGACTTCGCGCAACACTGCTTCATTATGCTCGCCGAGCAGCGGGGTGACTTGGCCCTCCGGCAAACCCGTATCGCTGAAACGGATATATTGCCGCGCCAGACGCAGCGTTCCCGCCTTCGGGTGTTGATGCGTGACGACCATGTCGTTCGCTTGCGCGTGAGGGTCGTCGAGAAAATATTCGCTGTCGCCTGATTGCGCTTCGAGTGCAGGCACGCCGGCTTCTTTCAAAGCGGTGAGCGTGTCCGCGAGTGAGCGTTCGGAGAAAGCGGCGGCCATTTCCATGGCGAAGGGGGTTTCGTTCGGATGGCCCGCAGTAATTTCCGTCGTGGGCGCTGCAGCTCCCGCCACATCGCGGAGGGCCTCCCGCTCTCCATCGTCGCGGGCGACCACGTAGACCCAACCATCTTTGAGGCGGTAGAGGCGGTGATAGGGATTGAGGCCGTATTGATCCTTGTCGGCAAGAGGGCGCTCCGGTTTGCCATCATAGCGCGTGAACCAGGGCGAGCTGAGTACGACGGCGCTGTTGAGAAGGTTGCCGTCGACCCGTTGAACGATGCCGGTCCGGGTGCGGGCGAAGATCGCGAGAATCGTACCGAGAGCTCCCATTGCGCCATTGGTGTAGTCGGTTGGCGCCAGTTGCGCCGGGAAGACCGGTGGGTTGTCCGGGCCGCCTTGGGCGCGTTCCATACCCATCAAAGCTTGAGCCAACGGGTCGATGCCTGGGCGCTTCGAGTAGGGACCGGTCCAGCCGTAACCGGTCAGATGGGTCTCGATCAGGTTGGGATTGATCGTCGCCCCAATACCCATGCGTTCGGTCGCGTGTGGGCGCAAATTGGCCAAGAGCGCGTCAGCGGTGGCCGCGACCTTTTGTACGATCTGCTTACCGGCATCGGTGCTTGTGTTGATCGAGATCGAGCGTTTGTTGAAGTTGATGTTGTAAAAATATGTCCGCCCGATCGGCCGCGAGAGATCGCCGGTGAGCGGCTCCAATTTGATCACATCGGCGCCGAGATCCGCAAGCAAACGGCCGCCGGTCGGTCCGGCAATGAGGTTGGTAATCTCCAGCACTCGGATACCGGTCATCGGCAACGGGTCGGGTCCCTCAGCGGATGTGGGTGCAGCGGATTGTGGCTCCGGATAGTCGGCCGGAAGTCCGGTCACCGCGTCGTCGATATGAGTGCGCGGGCCCTTCACCCGGCCGGGGGTACCACTCATTTGAATTGGTACGCCCATTTGATGGACGCGACCGAGGGCCGGATCGTCCAGGCTAACCACCATTTCGTTGTGGAGGACTTGCGGGTCTTCCATGCCTTCTTCGGTGACGCGCGCGGGGGCAAAGGGAACGTCGGCCGCCTCAAACTCCGCGGACCATTCGGCTTGCGTCTTGGTGGCGATGATACGAGTCAGGGTCTCGCGCAGCTCCGTGTCGTCCTCCAGGGTGATGCCGCCACGACCTTGATCGAAGCGGTCTTCCTGGACCAACTCGCCAATTCCCATCAGATCGGCGGCGATGGCGATGAAGCGCACATGAACGCAGCCGAGTTGCACGTATTTACCGTCCGCGCATTGGTAGACGCTGTAGAACGGCGCGCTGCCGGAAGGGTGAGTTTGGAAGACGTGCTTTGGAATGTGATCACCGAGCACCTTTGGATGATAGAGCAGGGCGCCCGCCATCAAGGTCGTCTCGATCGCTCTGCCTCGGCCCGTCGTTTCCCGCGCGAGGATCGAAGAGGCGATGCCAAGGCAGGCTAACAAGGCGCCGCCGACGCTCGGCAGGGGATGTACGACATGGACTGGTGCGGGGCGGAATCCCGGCATGCCGCCAAGCACACCCATGCGGGCCAAGACAAGATCGTCGATCGGCGGCTCATCCTTCAGCGGCCCGCGTTTGCCGAAACCCGTGATTGAGCAACTGACCAAACGTGGGTTGAGGCTTTTGAGCCATGTGGCTTCGACCAGGGACTGTCCTTCTGCGCTCGGTGCGAAATCATCAACTAAGATATCCGCGCCGGCGACCAAACGGCGGTAGAGCTTAGCGGCGTTGGATGTGTCTGAATCGCGCCCGGCGGCGGCTTCGTTCAGATCGAGTTTGACGCATTCCTTACCGCGGTCCCAGACGATGAAACCGCCGTCGCGCATCTTCGCTACGGAAGGGTCGACGAGCCGGATGACCCGTGCGCCGTGGTCGGAAAGAAACATCGTGGCGAGAGCCGCCGCGGGCCCTGTGCCGAGATCGAGTACGGTGATTCCGTCGAGTGAGCTTGCCATGTCGCCTCCTGCCGAAAGCAAGATGGCGCTTAAACCGTGCGTGTCGATAGGGGTTCCGCGGGTTACGTCGTGGGACTGCGTCGGGCGCGGTATTTGCGCACAAATGCGAGGCTCCAGATATAGGCGATCCAACCGCTCAACGCGGCCCAGGGCACACAGCCGACCAGCATGCTGACACCCCAGCCTTCAAGGATTGTCGCGAACCAACTGCGCATCGCCTCCCAGTCGCTCAGGCTCACTTTCTGCGCGCTGTCCATCAATTTCACGAACCCGTCATATCCGGTCAAATCGTCGAGCCGGCCGAGCATGACCTGTCCGGTCAAAAAAAGCAGGTAGTAGATTGGTAACAACGTGAAGACGTTGGAAAGCCATGTCCACGCGAGGCCGTTAACCAGATGAAAATCCCAATTGAAGAGCTTCCGGCTAATCACCCAAGTGCCAAAGACGATGGGCATTTGGATGCCCACTGTTGGTGTCATCGCCAATATGACGCCGACCATGACACCGCGCGCCGTGTGCTCGGGCGCATGGCGGCTGCGTTTCAACGGGATGATGAGGCGGTAGCGCAACATCCGCGCGAAGCGCTGCCAAAGACCGTGTTTCCGTTCTTGCGCCAGAGGGATAACTTTCGCAGATTTCGTCCAAGCGGAATGTGCGACGGTGTCGGCGTGAATTCAAGCCGACTTTTTCGTCTCGGCCTCTGGGTCTGCAGCGGAACTCGCCATAGGGTTGGCGTCGTCCGGCAGTGTATAGATGGAGATTGTTTCGTCACGGCCACGCAATTCTGCATCGAGGCGAGGATAGTGCGATAAATCAATGCCCGCGGCCTCCGCGGTTACCGCAGAAATGATGATGCCGCATTCGAATTCCTTGGTGAGGCCTTCGAGACGAGCCGCCACGTTTACATTGTCGCCGATAGAGCTGACGATTGGCGTGGTCGGTGGTCCCATGCTGCCGACGATAGCATCGCCACTATGAATGCCAACGCCGATGCGCAATTTTCGGCCAATTTCACTTTCGAAAGCTCGGTTGAGGTGATCCATTCGCCGCTGCATCTCTACCGCTCCTGCGATAGCCTCTCTGCATCCGGCTTCATAACCTGATTCAAGGCCATACAATGCCATTAATCCGTCGCCATTGAAGTTAGCATAATGGCCTTTGGTGGTTTTCAATGCTTCGGACATTTCGAAGAAGAAACGGTTCAAGATAAGCATGATGTCATAGGGCATTCGGTCCTCACCGAGTTTGGTGGAACCGCGCAAATCGACAAAAAGGATCGCCACCTGCCGTTCTTGTCCTTGCACCCCGCCGGGCAACCGTCCGTCGCGGGCAGTCGCGCTCGGTGGCAGCAACGGGACGATGGAGAGGTCGTGCCGCGGTCGAGCCTGGCAAGCAAGGCGCACATCTGCGGGTGCCGCGATCCGGCCAAGCGCTTTCGCTTCTATCTCGGATGGATGTTCAAGGTTGGCCAGTCCCTGGGTGATTTGGATGCGGCATGTGGTGCAACGACCGCGACCGCCGCAGACAGAAGCATGCGGAATACCGGCGGTTTGAATGAACTCTAAGATTGTCGGCCCCATCGCCCCCGACATGGTTGTACCTTTAGGATAACTAATCCTGACGACTCCGTGGCGGTTTCGATAAAGACGGCGAAGGAAGCGTGCGATTAGCACAGTGGCGAGGGTTGCTAAAAAGATGCCGAAGGACAGGGGTATAGTCTTAAGAATAGCGGAGAGCTCTTCCGGTGGGGCTTGAGCCAACCCAATGCGCACGCTTTTAAGCCAGCCCGGTGCGGATGCCAATTGATCAACCATTTTGCCGGCCTGAATGAAGCCGAGCCATCCCAACAGTGGGATCATCAGGGCGATTGAATGAAAAAAAGGGGCGCACTTCTCGTAGCCCGCCTTGACCCGAAGCCAGAAATGCAATCCAACACAAAAATGCACCCAGACTACAACGATCAATAAAGTCTGTTGCCAGAAATGCCGCTCGTCGAGCCATAGGTACGAGATGACGTAATAATACGTCGCATCGAAATCCAAGAGATATGGCGCTAGTCGCGAGCCGATCACATGCTCAATCAAAAGCAACGGAATCATTAGTCCAAATGCCAGCTGTACCGCTGCACCCGCTTTCAGGCGGAGATGACTTCGCTGAAAGACTGCGTATAGAGCCAAAAGCAAATGTGCGGCGAAGGAACCATATAAAACCAAGATCCCCGGGGGGCTCTGCCAGATTGCCGAGTGGACCTTGCGGTACGCTTCCATCGCTTCGATGGACAGGAGGCCAAGCGCATGATTGATCAGATGAGAGGTAATGAAGACGCCAATGGTGAGGCCGGAAAAAAGCCGGATATCGCGGATAGAAGGACGATAGCCCTGTTTCGCTTGTTCGGTCATTCCGGTCCCTTTTCGGGTATGCTGTCTACCAGGATTGCCCAGCGACAATGGTGGCAGTGATAAGAATGCCGAGCCATTTGTTCGATTTGAACTTGGCGAGGCAGTCTTGCGGGTCGTCGGTATCGAGCTGATAGATTTGCCATCCGAAGTGCAACGCGCCGAGGCCGACACCAGTATAATATACGTCATTCAACTCGGCGCGAAGTCCGGCGGCGATAAACATTGCGAGGGCGGCGAGATAGAATCCGGCGAGCCAAATTCGCGTCCGATCACCGAATAACAGTGCTGTCGAGCGCACACCGATCAGCGCGTCATCCTCCTTATCCTGATGGGCGTAAATCGTGTCGTAGCCCAGCGTCCAGAAAAAGCCCCCGGCATAAAGAACGAGTACGGCCGGGTCGAGAGCCTCGGTGGTCGCAGCATACCCCACCAGAACGCCCCAGTTGAAGGTCAGCCCCAGAAAGGCCTGCGGCCAATAGGTGATGCGTTTCATTAGCGGGTACAGGGCAACCAGTGCCAGGGATGAGACCGCAAGCAGTATCGTGAAGTCGTTGAGCGCCAGCAAGATGAGCGCGGATAAAGTTAAAAGCAGAACCAGGAAAACGGCGGCATGCCAAAGCCTCAATCGCCCGCTGGCCAGCGGGCGGTTTGCGGTGCGCGCGACTTTGGCATCAATATCACGGTCCAGAATGTCGTTCCACGTGCAGCCTGCGCCACGCATGAGAAAGGAACCCATTAAAAATAGTAGCGCTAATTTGCCTATTTCTTCGAGTGTCGCGCCTAAGACAGAGGTGAACGCAAGACCTAAGCCCCACCAACAGGGAATCGCTAGCAGCCAGACACCGATAGGGCGGTCGACCCGGGCGAGCCTGAAATAAGGCTGCAGTGCCGCGGGCACCTTCCGGTCGATCCAATCGCCTTGGGCAATGTCACTAGCATCGTTCATATTGATGATACTGCGATGGTTCCGGTTTGATCTCAAGAATGCTCGCTCGCACTTTTTGAGAATTGATGGCAAATTATGATGGTGACCTACTTTGGAGAGTGATTGCTTTACTTGCCAGGTTAGCCCAGTTCGATATGGCGTGTGCAGCATGTTCAAAAGAGAAGTTACCTGTTGACCGGTATCGGGAATGATTATTATAGCCAATGGGCAACCGCGGGACGTATCGAAACGCCCAAGGTAGTGTAAATTGAATCTGGGCGCTGCGCTGTTTGGCCGCCAACGCTGGCGATGTGACAGCGGGTATGAAATCGGACCAAATTTTTAAATGGGTGGCCGGTTATTTTTGGCCTCACCAGAGAGAGCGTGTTAGCGAGGGGGTTAGGAATCTGGTTTTCGGATTGGACGCGCCTCTAAAATCAAATGAGATGGGCAAATAACCTGCTATGGCAAAACCACCGCCACGTTTGTTTGTAGAAGATAATTTAGGTGTAGGCTTGAATATTAATTTGGGCAATGCGCATGCCCATTATTTAAAGAATGTCTTGCGGTTGAAGGCCTCAGCTGTGGTTGCATTGTTTAATGGTCGAGATGGCGAGTGGCATGGCACACTTAATTCAATTAGAAAAACTCAGGTGACCGTTAACCTTGTTGAAATGGTTTCTCCGCAGCCGAATAGCGTCGGGCCGACATTGATGTTCGCGCCTGTTAAGCGAGTGCCCATGGAAATAATGGTACAAAAAGCAACAGAGCTGGGCGTAACGCATTTACAACCGATGATTACCGAATTTACGGATGTTGTGCGCTTTAATGCGAATAGAATTCGCGTCACCGCTATTGAAGCCGCAGAGCAATGCGGAAGAATGAGCGTACCATTGATCGAAGAGCCGCAGCCGTTGAAGGAGATTTTGGCGCAATGGCCGAAAGGGCGCCACCTTATATTCGCCGCCGAATCCGGTTCTGTGCGGCCCATTGCGGAGGCACTTGGAGAATTTAAAAATCATTCGACACTAGATGAGTGGAGTATTGCAGTTGGCCCGGTTGGTGGCTTTAGTCCTGCGGAACATGGATTGTTACGCAATTTGCCGTTTGTTGTTGCTGTCGGACTGGGGCCGAGATTACTGAAGGCGGAAACCGCCGCTCTGGCCGCGCTGAGCTGTTGGCAGTCCGTGTTGGGCGATTGGGAGAACCGCCCCATTGACAGAATCCATCAATAGCTTAGGTACAGGTTCGGATTTTTCTGATTTGAAAGTTTCAATATAAATGGCCGCATCCACGTTACCTGGTGAACCACTCACCGATAAAAAGCTGCTAACTGATTATCTATCCCAGGGCGTGAAGGTACGCGACGCTTGGCGAATCGGCACAGAGCATGAAAAGTTTGCCTACCGGTTATCTGATTTTACGCCATTGGCTTACGATACTGA
>CAJWTF010000168.1 GCA_913046825.1 uncultured Rickettsiales bacterium
ATAATGGGGCTCCATCTCGCCGCGCAGCCAACTCAGGCCCAGAACCGCATCGATCCGCCACGACAGATGATCGGACGGCACCATGTCTTCGAGATCAAATTCATAGAAAAGACGGTCTCGAAGACCGGCCGGGTCGCTCATCATCGTCAAAAGCCCGCGCCAAAACCATAAACAAGGGGATCACGGCAATCCGCACAGATCAAAGGACTTCTTCAACAGCCTCGGCTATTAACCGGAAGATAATTCCGGGACGAGCATGATAAGAGTCGAATAGACCTACATTCGTTTGCATTCGATCGCCTCAAACCACACCAGTCGCACGTCCGATTCGACAGGAATTCAATGAAGGTACACCAATTACTCGCTGAGAAAGCAGGTCCGGTTCAAGCGGTAGCTCCTGAGGATATGATCCACGGCGTCGCGAAAATTCTTAGGGAAAAGAAGAACGGACTGGTCGTGGTCTGCGGGCCGGATGGAGAAATCGTCGGTGTTCTCTCAGAACGCCATATTGTGCGCGGGTTCGCCGAAAAGGGCGCGGCGATCATGGACGTGAAAGTCACCGACCTTATAACGAAAGATGTTCTAACCGCCGGACTTGCGGATGATAGTAGCGCTATTCTGCGTAAATTGTGGATCAATAATGTTCGGCATATGCCGGTGGTACAGGACGGTGCACTGGTCGGTATATTGAGCGTGCGTGATTTGATGAAATCTCTCACGCAAGAGGACGGCACACGTGCGCAAGATATCTTATTGGATGTATTGCGCGAGGGACGTTATTACCCGGGTGCGTGAATTTCTCGACACGCTGTGAGTTGGCGTTAAAGTAGGGATGATTTAATTTAGCGGACTCTGTTTATGAGCGCGGTCCGTTCCTTAGAGAAGAGTATTTGATGGCCGTTCTGCTTACCGGTGCCGCCGGCTTCATTGGTTTCCATACGGCTGAAGCGTTGCTAGAGCGCGGCGAGCAGGTAATCGGTGTCGATAATCTCAATGATTACTATGACGTCTCACTGAAAGAGGCTCGCTTAGCCCGTCTTACGCAACATGCGGGCTTCTCCATACATCGGATCGACATCTCTGATCGCGGCGCAATGGAAGCGTTAGCTCGAGCGAATCCCGATATTGACGGTATCGTGCATTTAGCTGCGCAAGCGGGCGTTCGATATTCGTTGGAAAACCCATATGCGTATGTTGAATCAAACCTTGTCGGTCAGATAGTTGTATTGGAGGTAGCGCGGCATTTGCCCCGTATGCGCCATCTTGTCTACGCCAGTTCATCTTCTGTCTATGGGGGGAATACGAAACTCCCATTCGCGCTGGAAGACCCTGCAGAGTCACCGGTTTCGCTGTATGCAGCGACCAAGCGAGCCGATGAATTGATGGGGCATTGTTACAGTCATCTCTATCGAATTCCTATGACAGGTTTGCGATTCTTCACGGTTTATGGGCGTTGGGGCCGGCCAGACATGGCGGCCTTCATCTTCACGAAAGCGATTCTTGAAGGGCAGCCGATCCAGGTTTTTAATAATGGCGACATGCAGCGTGATTTCACGCATGTCACTGATATCGTTCCTGGCATTCTCGCTTGTCTTGATCGTCCGCCGACTGATAGCGGCGATGCGCCGCACAAGGTCTACAATTTAGGAAATAATGCGCCGGAACAATTGATGCGTTTTATCGAAGTGATCGAACGCTCTAGCAATCATAAGGCGGAGATTGATTTCCAACCCATGCAACCCGGTGATGTGAAGGCAACTTATGCGGATATCGAGGCCAGCCAACGTGATTTCGGATTCTCCCCAAAGACATCTATTGACGAGGGACTGCCCGACTTCGTCGAGTGGTACCGGGAATATCACGACGTCTAACACGTAAATTTTCCGTACGATTAGAAAGACTTCCGCGTTCGTGGCCCTACTTTGATCGTTAAGTGGACAACGATTGGAGTGAAGCGGATGCAATTTGGCATCATGATGCGTGGCCAGTTCCCGCGCGAGGATGCGGTCGCGGACCGATTTCAAGAAATGCTCGAACAGGCGCGGATGGCTGAGCGCTTGGGTTACCATTCAATCACCAAGGGCGCGCACTACAGCACGCATCCGCTACAAGATTTGCAGCAGGTGCCATTTTTGTGTCGTGTGGCCGCGGAGGCGCCGAGCTTGCGTCTCAACACCGGTGTTATGCTGTTGCCGCTCCACAAGCCGTTGGATGTGGCGGAACAACTCGGCACATTGGATATTATGACCAACGGCAAACTCATCTTTGGGTGCGGGGTCGGGTACCGCGATATCGAATTCAAGGCCTTCGGTATGGAGAAGAAAGACCGCGGAAAGCGCTTTGAAGAGAACTTGAATGCTGTAAAGCGGCTGTGGACGGAAGAGAAAGTCACGTTGAAGGGCTCTCATTTCGAACTCGACGAGGCGTCATGTTCGGCGCGGCCGGTACAGGCCCCCCATCCGCCGATTTGGATTGGTGCGGCCGCTGATGTGGCGATCAAGCGGGCGGCGCGAATGGGAACTTGTTGGTATGTCGGGCCGAATGACCGACTTGATGTTATCGCCGAGCAGTTGGAGACCTATAAGCGGGCGCTCGACGAGGCCGGTCGGCCGTTTCCGGAGGAATTTCCGGTGCGGCGCGAAGTCTTCGTCGCACCCACCCGCGAAGAAGCCTATAAGCTCGCCGACGGGCCGATTATGACTAAATACCGCGCCTATCATGCCTGGGGCTTGGGCCAGGCGCGTGTTTCGGCGGGCGAGACGGATGAGCTCGGCCAACCGTTCGAGGAGCTGCTGAAGGACCGTTTCTTCATCGGCTCGCCGGATGACGTTGCCGAACAGATAATAAAGTTCAACAAACGCATCGGCATGAACCATATAGTGATGAGCATGCATTGGCCGGGACTGGAAGTTTCCCGTTCGATGGAAACTATGCAATTGATCGCCGAGGAGGTCTTCCCGCGGGTGCGGCAAGGTGTTTAGGTGGAATACGATATAGGGAGGCTAAAATGACTGCAGACCCGCATCGCGTGATCCTCACGGGAGAAAATCCCTTCATCCGGCTGAGTGTGTTGGAAGACGGACCCGTTTCCACCAATGCCAGCTTTTGGCGCGTTCTTTTCTCAGACGGCGGACCTGGACACGTCCTCTATATCAAGAGCGAGCTCACCGACAATCGTTGGCGCATCTATTCTGATAATATCGCGATGACCAGATGGCTGCAGAACAGCGTTCAAGGAATGCTGAACGCGGAGACGGCGGATATGTCGATTCCGGTGACCGAAGCTGAGTTCTCCAAATACGGCGACTTCCGGGATAGTTGGACCGAGTGCATCGAATCCTATGATGAGGAAATAGAGATGACTTGGTACAATTGCGGTGATCCGCTGTTGATCCACACGGAACCGACGGCGGAAAAGGCCTATGGCGTTTGCACCGTTTTGGTCCCAACACTCGGCGCACGGTAGACCCATAACGGGGTGGAGGCGGTGGGCCAGCCTTGGGCGACTGAACGCGAGGGTCGCCCCTTTAGCACCTGTGCGCTCGCCTTCTCGGAGAGCTGGACCGAGAAACGCTAGTAAAATACGGCAAAGGAGAGTGTCGATGCTCGAAGGTAAGGGTGCGCTTATCACGGGGTCTTCTGGGAGCATAGGCACTGCTATTGCCAATGCGCTCGCTGAGGCAGGCGCCAATGTCATGCTCAACGGTTACCGCAATCCCGAATCGATCGAGGCGCAGCGCGATCGCATGATCACGGTAGCAAGGTCGACTACCGGATCGCCGATTTGAACTAATACAGCGATATTGAGTCCATGGTCGCAGATTGCGAGACGTCGTTGGGCTCTCTCGATATCGTCATCAATAATGCGGGCGTTCGGCATACGGATAAGCTGCAGGATGTTCCGAATGACGCGTGGGAGCGAGCCATGAGGGTCAATCTGTCGGCGTGCTTCTACACAACTCGTCAGGCCATCCCGAAGATCCTCGAGCGGAATTGGGTGCGGATCGTCAACATATCCTCGATTTACGGCACCTTGGCGGTGGCGAACCGGATCGATTATGTGACGACAAAGGCGGCTTTAATGGGAATGAGCCGGGGCGTTGCGCTTGAGTTGGCGGAGACTGGGATCACCTGCAACGCCGTCGCTCCGGGCTGGGTCCTCGGCACTCATAGTGAGCGGGTCGTAAATGCGCATATGGAAAAGACCGGGCAGAATTTTGGCGAGGCGGAGTACGACCTGATGGGTATTCGTCAACCTACTCGCCGTTTCGTGAAGCCGGAACTAGTGGCCGCCCTCGTTATCTTTTTGTGTTCGGACGCCGCGAGTGAAATTACCGGTGCGACGATGCCGATTGACGGTGCTCGGTCGGCGAAATCGTGACGGTTGGGCGGTTTTGACTCGGGCATCGTTTGATCTAATGTACGGCACGGGAAGCAAAACCTGAAATTGGGGGATAAGATGGATTCGGATAGTTATGATTATATCGTCGTTGGGGCAGGATCGGCCGGTGCCGTATTGGCGAATCGTCTGAGCGCCAGCGGAGAATTTCGGGTCCTTTGTCTAGAAGCGGGGACCGAGGGTTCCGGCTATTTTTGGTCGCGCGTCCCCGCCGGTGTCGCCAAGATGATCGATAATCCTGCCGTCAATTGGTGTTACAACTCAGAGCCGGACGAAGGTAGTGGGCAGCGCGAGATCGAAGTGCCGCGTGGCAAGATGCTGGGTGGGTCGAGTTCGATCAACGGAATGGTATTTGTACGCGGCCAAGCGCAGGACTATGACCATTGGGCGCAGCTTGGCAATCGCGGTTGGAGCTATCAGGACGTCCTGCCGTTGTTCAAGCAAATGGAATCTTATGAGGGAGGATCGGATGAATTTCGGGGGCGCGAGGGGCCTTTGAAAGTCACGGACTCCGGCAAGCTAAGCCCATTCTTCGATAAAATGATCGCTGCCGCCGCCAAGATCGGGATAAAGCATAATCCGGATTACAACGGTGCCGACCAAGAAGGCATCGCGATGACGCAGGCGACAATCAACAAGGGCCGGCGGCAAAGTACGGCATATTGCTATCTCGATCCGGCGCGAAGCCGCCCGAATTTGAAGATCCAGACGGGTGCCATGGGCGAGTCCCTTATCTTGGAGGGTAAAAACTGTGTTGGAATTCGCTACTCGGTGAACGGAGAGGCTCGAAAGGCCCGGGCCAAGCGTGAAGTCGTCATCAGTTCCGGATCGATTAATTCTCCGAAGTTATTGGAATTGTCGGGAATCGGTAAGTCGGAGTTTCTGAGAGAACACGGTATCGAGCCGCTCCACGAATTGCCGGGGGTTGGTGAAAACCTGCGCGACCATTACTCGCCGCGCATGAAGTACTCGATCACCGAGAAGGACGCGACCTTCAACGAACGTGGGAACGGGATGCGACTTGTCGGCGAAGCCATGAAATACGTGCTGGGCGGCAAGAGTTTTCTCGCCCTGTCGGCGGTTCCCCTACGCATGTATTTTCGCACTCGCGAAGGGCTCGAGACGCCGGATGCGACAATCTCCGTGATGCCGTTCCTCACCGAACGGGTCAACCGGGTGCGACGGCTCGCGAAAGAATGCGGTATCACCATGAACGTGAATGTGCTCCGCTCCGAAAGCATCGGCAGCATCCATATCAAGTCGGCTGACCCTGCGGAACCGCCGGCGATCCGGTTCAATTTTCTTTCCGCGGAAATGGACCGTACCGGCATTCTGCATGCTATGCGCAAGGGGCGTGAGCTGATGGCGGCATCACCGATCGCCGAAATCGTCGGCGAAGAAATTGCTCCCGGTGCGGCTTATCAAACCGATGAAGAGCTCTTGGAATGGGTGCGCAACAACGCGGAGACAACCTATCATCCAATCGGCACTTGCAAGATGGGCAGCGATACGATGGCCGTGGTCGACGATCAATTACGTGTGCATGGTATCAAAGGGTTGCGGGTCGCCGACGCGTCGATCATGCCGACGCTGACCTCCGGCAACACCAACGCGCCATCGATCATGATCGGTGAGAAATGCGCCGCAATGATTCTGGCGGGTGTGGCTGCAGAGAAGAAAGCCGCCTAGAAGGGCGCCTTAAATTAGCGGGTCATGTGACCATTGCAGAAGTGCCTGTCGCTGGCGGCGGCGGCAAAATATATCTCCTGGCTCGCAATTCGCCCGAATTTGGCCCGCGTGCCGTGCGAACGCGCGCCAGCGTTTAATTTGTATGGCGTCGATTTCGGCCAATCGCCTGCCGAGATAGTATCGACAATACCATTGAAACCAGCCCCGAGGGTCCGGCCCGTATATCCAGCCTTTCTCTTGCCATACGGAAAGGGATTGGCGGCTCTTGATGCCGAAATAGTTCAGCGCGGGGTCCGGAATGTTGCTTGTCTTTGCGTTGGCGAACCAACTATCGGGAAATTCATCCGTACAGTCGTTGCAATATTTCCCCTCGAAAATGCCCATTTCGAGCATCTCTCCCGGGGAGAGATGAGGTGTGAAGTTTTCGGGAAATCTCTCACCGACGGGTGCTTCCAGCTGATAGCTGTATCCCGACTGCATTTTGTCGTTTACCTCAACCGTGATGTTGTTTGGCATAAAGGTCGGGCTCTGGAAAATTCATTTCTACACGCGCTCGAAGAATTCTAAAAGGTTTTCGCCGAGGATGCCTTTGATCGTTTGTTCGTCGTGGCCGCGTGATAAAAATCCGCGTGTCAAATTCGGTAACTGGCTCACAACCTCGAGGCCGACCGGAAAATCATAGGACGGGCCGAAGGCGTGAGCATGCTTGCGGAGGTTTACCTTTTCGACATCCGTCCAACCTTCGATGAAATCCAATCCGAGACTGACGGAGTCCGCGCCGGCAAGACCGAGGAGATAGTCTGCTTGACCCAAGAGGTCTTGAATATGTGGGCGACTGCTTTCGCCGCTTAAGAAGGCCGGAAACGTATTCAATCCGATCACGCCACAGCCTCTGGCAAGATTTAAAATCTGATCGTCTGTCTTCTTTCTGGTGTTCTCGCAAAGTCGGCGTGCATTGGAATAGGTAAAGGCCAGCGGTTGTTTTGCAACGCGGATCGCATGCTCCACGGAGTTATCGCCCACATGTGAGAGATCGACGGCTATTCCAGCGTCTTGCATAGCGTGCATCAGATCAACACCGTATAGGCTCAACCCGCCGCCCTCAGGCTCTAGGCAACCGTCGGCGGCAAGGTTCCGTTGAATGTAAGTGAGTTGAACGCAGCGAATGCCGAGCCCGTGGAATGCGTCGACGAGACCCAAGTCGTGACCGAACGGTGTCGCATTCTGGAACGCCATGACGATGCCGAGTTTTCCCATGTCTTTTGTGCGATAGAAA
>CAJWTF010000169.1 GCA_913046825.1 uncultured Rickettsiales bacterium
ATATACGCTCCCACCGGGCTTCAAAAGTGTGGCACAAGCCCCGACCACTGCATCTGGCGCTGGGACGTGTTCTAGTACTTCTAAGCAAGTAATTATGTCAAATTTTTCAGAGTATTAGGACGCATAGTTTTCCGCTGTCGAGAGTTGATAATTTATTTTTAGCCCCGATTCACAGCTGTGTTTTTTTGCTATATCTAATGCGGCTTGCGCAATATCAATGCCAGTAACACTACCACCACGTCTAGCAAGAGCCTCTGATAAGATTCCTCCTCCGCACCCCACATCCAAAATTTGACTACCTGCTATGGGAGACATTTGGTCAATCCAGTTGGTCCGCAAAGGATTTATTTTATGCAGAGATTGGAAATCACCGTTATGATGCCACCATTCGCTGGTAGTCGAGTTAAATTTATTTAATTCGGACAAGTCGATGTTATTCATTGATCTGCTAAACTCTGAGCCACATTTTTATCTCTAATCATCGTGAATTACTTTGTGACCAATCCTTGCGTTTGCCGTCGACCATCGAATAGCAACCTTCTCCGCTCACGACTAAGGAGACGGCAACAGAATTATGCCGGTGTGGCCGTTGAACTGCACCGCCGGGCAATGAGTTCATGGCGAGCGTCAATGTCGGCAAGACGTTGTGGTTGGCTTCCTGTTGCTCGGAAGACAACACAATGGCGTAACCCGGAAGTTCATTTTCTTCCGCATGTTCGTAGAGATAATCGATCTGTCCTTTGATATCCTCCGCCGTGAAATGCACGACCTCAGTCGGCGCGTCGCCTCGGGCAGGGGGCTGCAATCCCTCGAAGGCGACTTGGGGTTCGTTGCTTACAATCCATAGCACCGCATCTTCGTCGCCCGCTTGATGGTTTTGCACGGTGCCGCCGCGAAACAGCATAATGTCTCCGGGCTTCCAAGTGATCTCTTCGCCATTGCACTCCGTCACGCCGTCGCCCTGGATTACATAGGCGATGATACCACTGGCCCGCGGTTCCATTGTGAGGCTTTCTCGGCCCGGATGTGGGCATAGCTCGCCAGTACCAACGCCGAGGTCGCCGGGAAGGCGCATTCAAGTTGCTCGGAGATATCGCAGTCGATGACGCCGGTATCCGTTTCCGGGTTCAACGCCGTGGCAGGTTCGTCAACGAACGCCATGTCGGGAACTTCCGGCAGTTTGACGTCGAAGGCATTGCCGGAGTTAAAGAACCGAGCGCGGCTCTGCGCCGCCGTTTCCGGTGCGGCCGGATGCTGCGCCGGCATTTCCGAGACGCTAGGTGTGTGGGCGGTGTCAGACATATTGGTCTCCTCACAACATGAATAGAAATAGATAGGGCGATCCGGCGTCTAGACTGCTATTGCCATACCGTCGGTCGCGGGGTCGGCGCCTCCATCCCACTTGCCGTCGACGATGCGAATCGCATGAACCCAGGCGAAAGTGTAGCTGACCGGGTGGCGCACGACGGGGTAGCCCTGTGCCCGAAGGTCCCATTCGGCGGAGCGCAAGATACGGTTGGAGATTTCGATGTTGTTGGATGTGGCCGCAATTCGCGGTGCCGACACCGCTTCTTGAGCGTTCATATCGAAATCCAGCACGTTGAGCATGACCTGCAGATTGCCCATCGTGATATAGGTCGCCCCTGGTGCGCCCAGCACGAGAAATGGCTTGTCGTCTTTGAAAACGATTGTCGGAGAGACGGCGGTGAAGCGCGCCTTACCAGGGGCCAACGATCCAGAGCGACCGGGGCGGGGGTCGAATACCGTCATCGCGCCGTTATACATAAAGCCAAGCCCGTCGGTAACGACGCCTGACGGTTGGCCGAGCGTGTGAGTCATGGTCACACAATTGCCGTGCTCATCCATGACGGTGACTTGGGTGGTGTTCTTGCTTTCTTGACCACCATTATTGAGACGCGCGACATCTGCCTTCTCACCGCGCTTGATCTTTTCCGCCATTCGCGCCGCGTATTCCTTTGACGTTAGCTCAATCACGGGAACGTCGCAGAAGCGCGGATCACCGACCTTGTTATCTTTGTCGATAGTGGCGATCTTCATGGCTTCGGCCACCACACTGATATATTCGGGCGAGTTGTGACCCATGGCTTGGAGGTCAAAGTTTTCCAAGATGTTCAACATCTCGATCAGCATAATGCCGCCGCCGGGCGGATGATTGGTTGAGAAGCGATATCCCCGATATTCACCCCAGAGCGGTTCGTTTTCTTCCGGCTCGCAATTTGTCAGATCCTCGTGAGTAATCAGGCCGCCATTGGCCTCCATATCGGCAACGATCTTGTTAGCTATTTCGCCTTGATAGAAATCTTCGATCCCGTGTTCAGCGATCCGCCGCAGGGTCCGACCCATATCCGAATTGCGCAAGGTGTCGCCGACACCGAGGACCGAGCCGTCTTCGCGACAGTAGATTTTTCGCGTCGCGGGTAATTTGTTCACCATGGAAATGTTAGCGTCTCGGCCTGCGACCGATGGCATATTCCAGAACGCGCTCATATGTGGGCGAATCATGACGCCATCTTCGCAATAAGCGATGGCCGGTTGTATCAGTTCCGCGATGGATTTTGTGCCATAGCGCGACAGGACTTCGCCGAAGGTTGCCAAGGTGCGCGGCGTGGTGATGGCACCGTATCCGAATTCGTTGACGCGGCCCTTTAGAATAAAACCCCATCCGTCGAGCGCTTCATGTTCGATCAGATGCTCCCACATATCCGCCTTGGTCGCGAGAGGTGACCGGCCATGAAAGTCGAATGTGGTGTGAACGCCGAGCGAAGGCAGATAGAGCTGAATATTGCCAAATCCGGCGATGCCGCACATTTGGGGATCGACGGCGGTCTGCACGATGGCGCAGGCGATCGCCGCGTCGACCGCGTTACCGCCTGCTTTGAAGACCTCAATACCCGCTTCGACCGCTTCCGGCTGCGGGGCGGATATCATTCCATGGGTCATATGTGCGAATTTCCCTTCGCTAATGGCGAATAACGGTCAGGGGCATAATTACCTTTCGAACGGGCGAATTCCAAAAGATAATGCAGCTCGTTGTTTCTCCGGAATTGCTTTGGATAATTTATATGTGTGGCATTGTTGGCCTCTATCTTAAAAACCCTGAAATTCGTGATCGGCTCGGTGCCTACTTTTCACCCATGCTGGAACAAATGTCGGATCGCGGTCCGGATAGCGCTGGTGTCGCTATATATCGAGACGAGATATCAACATCGGCCAAAGTTACATTGTACGATAACGACCCTGATTTTGATTGGTCGGCTGTTGCCACTGAAGCCACGGGTGACCTTGGTGTCGATATCTCGGCGGAGCGCATATCTAATCATGCGATTTTGAGCGGAGAGATTGCGTCCGCCAAATTGCGTCGATGGGTCGAGGAGAATAAGCCGGCCATCCGCGTTATGAGCTCGGGCAATAATCTCGAAATTTATAAAGAGGTCGGATTGCCCGTCGACGTTCTGACGCGCTTTGGTATTCCGCAAGTCAGCGGGAGCCATGCAATCGGCCATACTCGTATGGCGACGGAAAGCGCGGTCACGACGGAAGGCGCGCATCCATTCAATACCGGTGACGATTTATGCTTGGTACATAATGGCTCACTGTCCAATCACCATCGATTGCGTGATTGGTTGCGTGAGCATGCGGATTTCAAATTCCAAACTGAGAATGACAGCGAGGTTGCAGCCGCCTATCTGACCTGGCGTCTTGGCCAAGGTGCCACGATCGCGGAAGCTTTGGAGACCGCACTTCATGATCTTGATGGCTTCTACACATTTGCAGTCGGTACCCATGACGGATTTTCGGTATTGCGAGATCCAATTGCTTGCAAACCTGCGGTAATGGCGGAGACGGAGGATTGGGTGGCGATGGCGTCAGAATTTCGAGCCTTGGCGCAAATGCCCGGAGTGGACGATGCGCGTGTTTGGGAGCCCGAACCGGCGACCGTCTATAGCTGGGGGCAAGCCTGAAACAATGGAAGCGATTGATCTGAACTCAGTCCCGGTAAGAGAGCTGAATAAACGCCTGCAAATGCGCGACGGTGTCGCTAGTGAGAAGGAATTCCAGGTCCTCCATCCGGACGGTCGTCACGCTCTCTCGGTTGGTCTCACTCATCCCATCGACGTGACGATTGACGGGCATACTGGGTATTACTGCGGCGGTATGAACCAGGAAGCTAAGATCACCGTGAACGGCAACGTCGGCACCGGTGTCGCCGAAAATATGATGTCCGGGTGCGTGCGAGTGAAGGGCGATGCGAGCCAATCGGCCGGCGCGACCGCTCATGGCGGCTTGCTGGTGATTGAGGGCGATGCCAGTGCCCGCTGCGCGATATCCTTGAAGGGCGGTGATGTGGTAGTCTGTGGTTCAGTCGGTCACATGGCGGCATTTATGGCGCAAGCAGGCCGGTTGGTCGTGCTTGGGGATGTCGGCGACGACTTGGGCGATTCTCTCTATGAAGCGGATATCTATGTCGGCGGAACCGTCGCCAGTCTCGGTGCGGATTGTGAAGAGAAAGAGATGACTTCCGATTGCCGTGGAGAACTTGAGAAGCTTTTGGCGGAAGCGGGTTTGACGGCTGACGCTATCAAGTTTCGGCGCTACGGATCGGCCAAAAAACTCTACCATTTTAACATCGACAATGCCGGCGACTATTAGGCGGAGAATGTGATGAACGATCGAAACGACGCGTCCGGCTCCGCGACTTATACGCCGAAGGTTATCGACGAAATTCACCGGGCTGCGCGCGAAGGTATCTACTCGATCAGAGGGGCCGGGGCCAAACGCTCGGTGCCGAATTTCGACGATTTGGTGTTTCTCGGCGCGTCGATGTCGCGCTATCCGTTGGAGGGATACCGGGAGCGGTGCGATACCAATGTCGTCATCGGCGCACGCTATGCCTCCAAACCGATTGAGCTCGATATACCGATTACTATCGCGGGCATGAGCTTCGGCGCCTTGGGGGCTAATGCGAAGCGCGCCCTCGGGTTGGGCGCGAGCGCCATGGGGACGAGTACGACCACCGGGGACGGTGGGATGACACAAGAGGAACGCGAAGCCTCGAAGACACTGGTCTACCAATATCTGCCGTCACGTTATGGCATGACACCGGACCAACTCCGCCAAGCGGATGCGATTGAAGTGGTCGTGGGGCAGGGTGCGAAGCCCGGTGGTGGTGGGATGTTGCTCGGCCAGAAAATCACCGACCGCGTGGCCGAGATGCGCACCTTGCCCGCTGGCATCGACCAGCGTAGCGCCTGCCGTCATCCGGATTGGACGGGGCCGGACGATCTCGAGATTAAAATTCAGGAATTGCGCGAAATCACCAATTGGGAAAAGCCGATCTACGTGAAGGTCGGCGCGACCCGGACACGCTATGACGTTATGCTCGCGGTCAAGGCTGGAGCTGATGCCGTGGTGGTCGATGGGATGCAGGGCGGCACGGCGGCGACGCAGGATATCTTTATCGAGGATGTCGGCATCCCGACATTACCGGCCGTGCGCCTCGCCGTAGAAGCGCTGCAAGAGCTCGACATGCATCGCAAGGTCCAACTGATCGTCTCCGGTGGTATTCGTACCGGCGGCGACGTCGCCAAGGCATTGGCTTTGGGGGCGGATGCGGTTTCCATTGGTATGGCGGCGCTCATGGCGCTGAATTGTAACGCTCCTGTATTCGAGGATGATTACGCGGCGCTCGGGACAAGGCCGGGCGAATGTCATATGTGCCACACCGGTCGGTGTCCCGTCGGCATCACCACGCAAGATGCGGAATTGGAAAAGCGACTAGACCCGGAAGAGGGCGCTCGGCGGGTGCGAAACTATCTCTCGACCTTGACAATGGAGTGCCAAACCTTGGCGCGTGCGTGCGGTAAATCTCACGTCCACAACCTCGAGCCGGAAGATATGGTGGCGCTGACGGTAGAGGCTGCCGCTATGGCACGGGTCCCCTTGGCGGGAACCGACTGGATACCGGGTGTTAATAAATAATACATAGCAATACGGGGGAGATACAAAATGGCCGGCAAGCTCGAAGCGTTCGCGAAGAAGCATGGCATTAAGTACTTTTTGTTTAATTTCACGGATCTGCGAGGCGTTCAGCGCTCTAAGCTCGTCCCGGCATCGGCGGCTCCAGCGATGGAACAGAGTGGTGCAGGGTTCGCAGGATTCGCGGCTTATTTGGATATGACCCCCGCGTATCCTGATATGTTCGCGGTCCCTGATCCCTCAAGCTTGATACAGCTGCCATGGAAACCGTCAGTGGCCTGGGTCGCTGGCGACTTGGTTATGGAAGGGGCGCCGGTTGCCCAAGCCCCGCGGGTCGTCTTGAAGCGCCTTCTCAACGCCGCCATGAAAAAAGGGCTTCGCCTGAAGACAGGGGTCGAGGCCGAATATCACCTGATCGGTCCGGAGGGGACCGATATCTCCGACCATCACGATATCGCCGTCAAGCCGTGCTACGACCAATCCGCGCTCATGCGGCGTTATGAGGTCATCGCGGAAATTTGCGACGCCATGCTGGGGCTTGGTTGGGGGCCGTATCAGAACGATCATGAGGACGCGAATGGCCAGTTTGAGATGAACTGGGATTATGACGACGCGTTGGTGACCGCTGACCGGCATGCATTCTTTAAATTCATGGTGAAGTCGATCGCGGAAAAACACGGGTTGCGCGCGACCTTCATGCCAAAACCGTTTTTGCATCTGACGGGTAATGGCTGTCACGCTCATGCCTCTGTCTGGGACAAAACGGGCAAGAAGAACTTGTTCTTCGACAAGAAAGACGAGCTCGGTCTGTCGCAATTGGCACATCATTTTCTCGGCGGTGTCTTGCGCCATGCGGAAGGATTGTGCGCACTCACAAACCCGACCGTGAACAGTTACAAACGCCTCAATGCGCCGGTAACGGCGTCGGGGGCGACGTGGGCGCCGAACGTGGTGACGTGGGGCGGCAATAATCGCACCCATATGGTGCGCACACCGGATGCTGGCCGATTGGAGTTCCGCCTCGCCGATGGTGCGGCTAATCCATATTTATTGCAGGCAGCTTATTTGGCGGCGGGTCTGGACGGTATCGAAAATAAGACCGATCCCGGTAAGAGATTGGACATCGACATGTATGCGGAGGGACATACAGTCCGTGCACAAAGATTACCGCTCTATCTGATCGACGCGATCCGTGCTTTCGAACGCAACAAAACCTTCAAGGCGGCTTTTGGTGATGAATTTGCCGCTGCCTACATAAAGATCAAAACCGATGAGTGGAACGATT
>CAJWTF010000170.1 GCA_913046825.1 uncultured Rickettsiales bacterium
TTGTCCAGCGTCCCGCCTTCCGTTAAATCGGATGGAACAATAAATACTTGGGAGTTTGCATCATGGCGCCGGATGCATCGCATGGGCCCGCGCGGGACGCGGCATTAGATCGGATCAAAGACATCGTCGGCAAGAGAGGCTGGAGCGACGATCTGGATGTTCACGTCCCATATGTGAACGCCTTTCGCGGCGGCTGGGTGGGCGAGACTGCCTTGTTGGTACGGCCCGCCAATACACAAGAAGTCTCCGATGTCATGACGATCTGCGCGGAAGCATGCATTCCCGTTGTCCCCCAGGGCGGCAATACGGGCCTGACTGGCGCCAGCGTGCCTGATGCAAGCGGTGAGCAGATTTTGCTCTCCCTCGATCGCATGGCGCAGGTGCGCGACATCGACCCGTTGAACTACACCATCACCGTTGATGCGGGATGCATCCTCGCGAATATTCAAGACGCGGCGTCGGAAGCAGACCGGTTTTTCCCCTTGAGCCTCGGTGCGCAGGGCTCCTGCCGGATCGGTGGTAACATTTCGACCAATGCGGGCGGCGTCAACGTGCTGCGTTACGGCAATGCACGGGACTTAGTACTGGGGCTTGAAGTGGTGTTGCCGGATGGGCGCATCTGGGACGGTTTACGGCGGTTGCGTAAGGATAATACGGGCTACGATCTAAAACAGCTGTTTGTCGGCGGCGAGGGAACGCTTGGCATTATCACCGGCGCGGTCCTCAAGCTTTTCCCCAAGCCGAAGGATGTCCAAACCTGTTTCACCGCAATCCGCGACCGCGACGCCATGATCGAGCTGCTAACGTTGTGCCGGATGGCGAGTGGAGATTCTGTCACTAGTTTCGAATACATTCCCCGCATCATCATCGATATCGATATGCGCCATCTGGACGGCATTATCGATCCGATGGAGCAGGTCTACGAACACTATGCATTGATCGAATTCTCCGGCGCCAATCCGGACAGCGGTATGCAGGCGGCGATGGAAAGCATGCTGGAGTCCGCGTTCGAGGACGGCATCGTCCTTGATGCGGCGATCTCTCAGTCGGAAACGCACCGAAATGCGTTTTGGTTCATTCGGGACGGTATCGTCGAGGCTAGCAAAGAGGAAGGCCCACGCATTTCGCATGACGTCTCTGTGCCGGTCAGCGACGTACCGAGATTTCTCAATGAAACCGACGTGAAACTTACCGAGGAATTGCCCGGTTGCCGCCCCGGTGGTTTTGGGCATGTCGGTGACGGAAACATTCATTACGGCGTCTACGCGCCCCTTGGCATGTCGGACGAGGATTTTGAAAAAATATCGAAGGACCTCGACCATATCCTGCTCGAGAGCGTTGCCTCCTTCGATGGCTCGTTCAGCGCGGAGCACGGCATCGGCCAACAAAAGAAGGCGTATATGCCGATCTACCGCCCCGAGGTGGAATTAGGCCTAATGCGGAAGCTAAAGGCAGTGATCGATCCCGACAATCTGATGAACCCTGGCAAAGTATTCTGACGCCCAGCGGAAGGAAAACATCATGATCCCTTACAATCCTCCAATCGACGACATGTCATTCCTGTTGAACGACCTCGGTATGCTGCCGCAGGTCTCCTCCTTGCCCGGCTACGAAGAGGCGGATGCGGAGCTTGTCGATGCTCTGTTGAACGAGGCCGGCAAGCTGTCGTCCGAGGTCTTGGCGCCGCTCAATAAGTCAGGCGACGATCAAGGGGCGCGTTTCGAGAATGGCGTCGTGCGCACCGCCGACGGGTTCGCCGACGCATATCAGACTTATGTCGAAGGTGGCTGGAACGCATTGACCTGTAACACCGAGTACGGCGGGCAGCAAATGCCGTCCCTGATCGGCACGGCCGTTCTAGAGATGTTCACCTCCGCCAATATGGCATGGTCGCTGTGCCCGTTACTGACGGTCGGTGCCATTGAATCGCTCGAGGTTTACGGCTCAGAGGAACTGAAGAAAGCTTATCTGCCTAAACTCATCTCCGGTGAGTGGCCGGGAACGATGAATCTGACGGAACCCCATGCCGGCAGCGACCTCGCCGAGTTACGCTGCCAGGCAGTGCCCGAGGGCGACCATTATCGTATCCACGGCCAAAAGATATTCATATCCTACGGCGAGCACGACATGACGGATAACATCATCCACATGGTGCTGGCCCGCTTGCCGGATGCGCCTGAGGGCACGCGGGGCATCTCGCTCTTCCTGGTACCTAAAATGCTCGTCGAAGAAGATGGATCACTCGGTCAGCGCAATGATCTCCGCTGCGCCTCTGTCGAGCACAAGCTAGGTATCCACGCGAGCCCGACCTGCGTCATGGCCTTTGGCGACAATGAAGGCGCGGTCGGCTATTTGGTTGGGGAGAAAAACGAAGGCCTGAAGGCCATGTTCACGATGATGAACATGGCGCGCTTTAATGTCGGCCTGCAAGGCGTCTCCATCACCGAGCGCGCCTATCAACAAGCTCGCGACTTTGCCAAGGAACGGGTGCAAGGCCGGGTCGATGGCGGCGGGTCGGACAAAGTTTCAATCATCAACCACCCTGACGTGCGGCGCATGTTGATGAGCATCAAGGCGCAAACCGAAGCGATGCGGGCACTGGCTTACGACACCGCTGTACAGTTCGACATCTCCAAACGGCATCCGGACGAGGCCGCGCGTGCGGGCGCACAGGCACGTCTCGATCTCTTAACGCCCATCGTCAAAGCCTGGTCGACAGATCTCGGTGTTGCGTTGTCCTCGACCGCGATACAGGTCCACGGCGGCATGGGTTTCATCGAAGAGACCGGCGTCTCGCAGCATTACCGGGATTCGCGCATCGCGCCGATATATGAAGGCACGAACGGCATTCAGGCTCGCGATCTGGTTGGCCGTAAAATTTTACGGGACCATGGCAAGACGGCGAAGTCCTATATCGCCGAAATGCGAGCCATATGCGACGCGGCCGCTGAACTTGAGGCCCCTTGCGCGGAGATTGGAAGCAACCTCGCCCGGGCCGTCGACGCACTAACAGAAACCACGGATTGGTTGATTGAGAATGGTGGTAAGACACCGGCCCTCGCGTTCGCGGGCGCAACTGCTTATCTTGAGCTCTTCGGCAATGTTGCGGGTGGCGCGATGATGACGCGCGCCGCTAATGCCGCATCGGCGGCGTTGGAGGTCGGCGATGGTAATCAGGATTTCTATAAAACGAAGTTAGCGACCGCGCGGTTTTACGCAGAGCATGTATTGCCGAAATCCGAAGGATTGGCGGCGTCGATTACCAAAGGTGCGGGCTCGTTCCTTAGCCTGCCGGAAGACGCCTTTTAGTGGCAGTCCTGAATCGCAGAGGAGGTGGCGTGGTAATCACTCGAGGAGGTCTCATCTAATCCCTTCGTTTCGACCAACATATTTCGCATCATGTTGAGCAGTGTTTTCAGGAGACTGACCGTGGTGTAATCGAAGTGCGCCGCACCGGCCACTTATTTTTTTGCCACTATAGCAATATCGGAAATCAACGGGTAACCGAATGTTCCCGCTTGTCCCTTGATCTCGTGTGGGGTGACCCGAACGTATTGCGGCAGCTCAGTTGTCGTTGCTGCATCCTCCGCTTCCAACAGATTTACCATCTCATCGACCTTCGCACGCGATTACTCCGCAAATTCAAAACGTAATTCTTCAAGACGTTGATGTATATCGAACGGTAATGTCATGCCGGTGATGGTATTCTGGTAATCTGATCGAATCATGACGTGACCGCTAAATTATTACACGTCGATTACGAAGAGAGACGCTTCGGGCTCGCCCTCCAGTGCCGCGAGCATCTGCACGATGGTTTGCCCGGATACAGGATGACGAAATCCCGCCGCGATGTCGGCCAAAGGCCGCAGAACAAACTCACGCTCGGCCATTAACGGATGCGGGATGGAGAGTTCCGGCTTTACAAAATCGGCCTCACCGAAGAACAGAATATCCAGATCGATAGCCCGCGGACCGTATCGTTCTACGGAGGGCACACGCCCAATTTCGACCTCGAAGGTCTTCAATTGCGCCAACAGTTGCAATGGATCCAGCAACGTCTCCCCGCTGACCACCATATTCAGGAACGGTGACTGGTCCTCCACGTATTTTGGAAGTGTCTCGTAGACCGGCGACAATTGATTGAGTTCGAAAAGAGTGTCGAGACGCGTGAGGGCCTGATGTAGGTGATCCACACGATTGCCCATGTTACTGCCAAGACCTATATAAACCGGCGTCATTCCGGTCTTTCCTTACCGTCGGCCGGGGCAGCTTTCACCGCATCGATCATACGCACGACCCGCGCCATTTCGCACACATCGTGAACCCGCACGATATCGGCGCCATTCATCACACCGGACGCCACAGCCGCGGCCGTTCCCTCTAGCCGGTCCTCTACGGGTGTATCCAAGACGCGTCCGATAAACGATTTCCGGCTCGGCCCGATCAACACCGGCAATCCCACATGCGATTTCAGGCGGCGCAAATGGCCCAGCAACGCCAAATTTTGCGTCACCGTCTTCCCGAACCCAATGCCAGGGTCGACCGCGATCCTTTCCCGGTCGATGCCCGCGTCCACTGCTTCTTCGACGCATTGTATCAAGGCGCGCGAGACATCCTCGACAACATGCGCGTAGTCCGCCCCCACATATTCCGTCCCGAGACGCCCGTCCGATAGAATATCGTTGGGTCGGCTGCGATTGTGCATCAATACTACGCCAGCATTCCTCTCCGCTAACATCGGCGCCATATCGGGGTCCGCCCGCAGGGCCCAGACATCGTTGACGATATCCGCACCGGCATTCAACGCGGCTTCGGCCACGTCGGCGCGGTATGTATCCGCCGAGATCAGAATGCCTGGAAACGTCGACCTTATTTCCTGAATTAGAGGTAGAATGCGCGCCTGCTCGGTAGCAGCGTCCACTGTATCCGCGCCAGGCCGTGTGCTTTCACCACCGACATCCAGAATATCTGCACCTGCCTCACATTGCGCCCGCGCCGTCGCTAACGCCCGCTGTACGGTATCGTGCGCCGATAAAAGTCCATCCCCGGAGAACGAATCCGGTGTCGCATTCAGGATCCCCATCACCAGCGTCTTGCGACCCCAACCGGGGCACTTTTTCCACTTCATTTTCGCCACCGCTACCGTCTAAGAATTCCAGCGAGCTATATCGCATATGATGTGATACGAGAAGACAAGCTTCAGTGGAAGGATCGGGTTTTGTCCCTCGGCGAATTATCGTACTATCGACTCTTCGTTCGCGATCTGCGCCTCAATTGGGTTGGAGATGGCGCGGATGAAACACTGTCGCTTTCGGTAAACCTATCGATTAACCTACCGCCGGACCTCGCCGCCGATAGCTATAAATATGTTGTTTGCTACGACAGGATCGTGACTGGCGCGAAATCTTTTGCCGCCGACCATGATCTGGAAACCCTGAAAGCGCTCGCCGACAGGATTGTCGAACACTGCCTTGCCGATGGGCGTGTCAGGGATGCTGAAGTCGCATTGTCGCCCGTAGTAGGAGAAAATCTCGGCCACGGTGGATATGAGATATTTCGGCAGCGGGACGATATGGACGATGCAGTCTCTATCCCCTTAAAAATCGCGGTTGGAGACTAGGCCGCAGACACGAACCTGTTTGGGTCGGACATATAGAACGTTAGTGCTCGCTATACGACTCTGGCGGCATGAATTGCACAGATATCTCCCGCCTTAGGATGTCGTTTTGCCGAGCGCAGATAGCGAGCGATACCGGGGTCGTTCGAAACCCGTTAATGCAAAGCGTCAAATAAAGGCGTGTCCCCAAGAATGTCTGGGCACCGCTCCAGATGGGCACTGAGCGCTTCGGTCAGGACAATATCGTCAAAGGTAGTCCTATCCCCGACACAGCAACCCGAACCGTTCTCGGCCAATCGGGCCTCGAACGCCGGGCCAAATTAACGGTAATGTTACATTACTGGGAGAGGTGCGTCTGGATGGCGGAAATTATCGAAAATAGCATTGAAAACAGCGCTAAATTGCCAAAGCTGGAGGTGTAGTGTGGTTGGATAAGATAAACCTCTAAGCAATGGTGTGATTTTATATATTCATGCCGAGTTTGAAGATGACTTGGGAAATGTCGGATTAAAGTTTCCCTTGCCCCGTATACCTCATTAGTCCCAGTTAGTCATAACAGCAATTATTTAAGCACAAGTAACTAGTGAAGAGATAAATGGACTGTGACGGTTGTCACATGAGTGCACATATAAGTCCTATTCACGCACACAATCTCCGGACCCATCCGGACATCCAATGCCCTCGCTTCGGTATTGCACACCCAAACGATAGTATTGGTCCGGTACGCGTTCCAAATACTCTTTCTCCTGATCCTTTAGCAGCCGCATAAAACGAGCCGGCGCGCCGCCCCATAACTCACCACTTTTCACAACCGTGCGGGGCACAACAACAGCGCCGCCCGCAACCAACGATCCACTTTCGATCACCGCTCCATCCATCACACTAGCCCGCATTCCAATCAAGCAACCATCTTGAAGTTCGCACGCGTGTAGCAATACCGAATGTCCAACCGAGACGCGTTCGCCAATACTGGTCGGCTCTTTACCCGCGTTCACATGGATCACCACATGATCCTGCAAGTTCGAATGCTTACCAATCTTGATCCAATTAGTATCTCCACGAACCGTGCAACCGAACATGATCACCGCCTCGTCGGCAATCTCGACATCACCGATTACTGTCGCCGTGGGGGCGATAAAGACATCCTCCCCGATCTTCGGCCAGATTCCTTTAAAGGGTAGGATTAGTCCACCTTCGAACCCCGGACGCGTTTCATCTAGCATATATTTTTACCATTCTTTCAATGAGTTAGATGCGACGATATATGAAATATCGTCGATCCGGAACTTCTTCCGGCGGCCTGACAGTCTGTAATTAAGGGCAATTCAATTCTTGATCAATGGCCACCAAGCCGCCCGGCAGAAGTAGGGGCGGCAAGAGCGGCCCGATCACGGCGGCGTTCCTGTTGGACTGTTCCTGATTGCCCCCACCGATATCCGCATGCACTAATACTGCGGCAGCGCCCAACTCACGTGCCGCACGCGGCAGCGATTCAGACATCTCGCCAAGGTAGGTACATTCTTGCGGCGGAATGGTATCCTCATGCGCAGCGATCCGCCGATCAAATACGTCAATTCGCCGCTCCGGCATCAAACTCCGGATATGATCATAGGTTCGGCCGTTTCCCAAACCTAATTCAAGCACGCAG
>CAJWTF010000171.1 GCA_913046825.1 uncultured Rickettsiales bacterium
CGGCGATATTCTTCACCGTGGTCGGCGAGCGCATCTCACCAAACATGATTTTATCGTCTCCCATGGCGAGGAAGGTCGCTTTCGGCGAGAGACTCGGCGAGCCGTCTTCGGCGATACTCGCGACATAGCCGAGTGAATGCGTCGCGAGCACCCTCTTCATATCGTCTGTAAGTTTGGCCATCAGGCAGCTCCCATCTGTTCGGCTATTTTGAAGGCCGCAATCATCGCGCCTGGATTGGCGATGCCTTTGCCCGCGATGTCGAAGGCTGAACCTTGCGCCGGGGTCGAGATCGGCACCGGCAAGCCACCGAGCACCGTGACACCGTGTTCGAAATCCATCAGCTTCATCGCGATCTGACCTTGGTCGTGATACATGGTCACGATGGCGTCAAAGCTCTCCTTCTTCGCTGAGAGGAACATGGTGTCCGGCGAGAACGGGCCTTCCGCGTTGAAGCCCCGCTCCTTGGCCAACTCGACCGCCGGGCCGATGACGTCGAGCTCTTCACGCCCGAACGAACCGTTGTCGCCCGCGTGCGGGTTGAGGCCTGCCACCATGACCTTCGGGTTCTCCATACCGGCGGTCCGCAGCACCCTGTCGATTAGCGACACCGCGTCAATTATGCCGTCAACGGTGATCAGGTCCGCGACATCGCGGAGTGGCACGTGGGAGGTGACGCGGGATGTCCACAGTCCCTCGATCACGTTCAGCTCCGCCGTGTGGCCCGCGTACTCAAGTTGCGCCGTCAGCCATTGGCCCTCGTCCGGATAGCTCATGCCGCCGATCTTAAGGGTGTGCTTATTCAATGGCGCGAAGCAGATGCTGTCGATCCGGCCCTCCGCGTAGAGTGCAAGCAGCGTCTCGAAACAATCGAGCATATAGCCCCCCCCTTCCCGCCTCGATTCCCCGAGGGGATAACTCTCCGCCCCGGCCAGAGATTGCGGCAAGAGGGAAACTTTTCCGGCATCTACATTGACGTCATTGGCACCGGCCAAAGTTTTGATTTTTAGATCCGTGCCGGCGGCAGATTGCCCCCGCGCCAAATGGACCGGATCGCCGACCACGACTACGCCGGTCTCCGCCGACATCACATCATTCGATAGTACCCGCGCCGCCAATTCCGCGCCGATCCCCGCCGGGTCGCCCATCATCATGCCGATACGCGTAGCCATGTTCTCTCCCCTGGATGAATTCTTGTTCTTGCAGTCCATCTTAATTTCGTGAAAGGGCTAACGAAACGGTTTTCTGGGAGAAGATGACAATGGCGACCAATTGGGATGCCCATATAGACGGTTTTTTACCCGAGGACGGAGACGCCGGAACTTTGGTCGGGCGTATCTGGCGGCCCGATGTCGAAGGCCCCTCGGTGGTCTCGATCCGAGAAGGCGGCGTCGTCGATATCACCGCAGCAGCGCCCACCATGTCGGCACTCACCAACGCGGACGACCCAGTGGCGCTTGCCGGTAGCGACGGTGAAGGACTCGGCGATTTGCGCGCAATCGCAGCGAACAGCGTCGCGGAGAGCCGGGACACGACCAAACCATGGTTCCTCTCCCCCGCCGATTTGCACTCCCACAAGGCCTGCGGCGTCACCTTTGTGCGCAGCCTGTTGGAGCGGGTCATCGACGAGCGCACATCCGGCGATCCAGCGCTGGCGGAAGAGGTCCGCAAAGAATTGCTCAACAGTATCGGCATCGACCTGTCGGACGTAGTCCCCGGCTCCGACGAGGCGGAGACAGTGAAAAGCGCGCTCCTCGATCGGGATATGTGGTCGCAATATCTCGAAGTCGGGATCGGCCCCTATGCGGAGGTGTTCTCAAAAGCGCAGCCGATGTCCTCGGTCGGGTTCGGCGCGGAAATCGGAATCCACCCAATGTCGACCTGGAACAACCCGGAGCCGGAAGTCGTGCTGGTCGGCAATGCCACCGGAGAAATTGTCGGCGCGGCACTCGGCAATGATGTGAACCTGCGCGACGTGGAAGGTCGCTCGGCCCTGCTGCTGGGGCGGGCAAAGGACAATAACGGCTCCTGCGCCATTGGGCCGATCGTGCGGTTGCTCGACGATACGTACACCCTCGACGATATCCGCAGCGCCTATGTCTCGTTGACGGTCACGGGCACGGACAATTTCCGGATTGAGGACGGCAGCTCAATGACCGAAATCAGCCGCGACATCGAAGACCTAATGGGCCAAACGTTGAGCGCCAATCACCAATACCCAGACGGCGTGATGCTATTCACCGGCACCATGTTTACCCCGAACCAAGACCGGGACCAGCCAGGCGGCGGCTTCACCCACCACGTCGGCGACACGGTCGTCATGCGATCCCCAAAGCTCGGCACGCTGGCAAACACGGTCGATAGGACAGACGTTATTCCGCCATGGGAGTTCGGGTCGACGGCGCTGTTCCGGAATCTGGCGAAGCGGGGCGTGCTTTAGGCTCAGGCCATAATTCCGGGTTCTCCTTTGGCGACCCGGAATGGCTTCTCCCCTACCGTAGTTCCGGGGCATGCGGAGCATGAACCCGGAATTATAGCCGGAGCATTACCGTGCAGATCACTCACGCCGCCGTCCAGCCACCGTCGATGGTAACGACCGACCCTGTATTGAAGCTGGCTTCGTCCGACAGCAGGTAGACCACGCCATTAGCGATCTCCTCGGCCTTGCCAAAACGCTGCATCGCATGGCGATTGAGGGAATACTCGCGGGCCTTGTCCGGGTTTTCGGCACGGGCCATGCTGCCGTTGAGCATCGGCGTATCGATAGCGCCCGGCGCCACTGCGTTCACACGGACATTGTCCGGCGCCAATTCGAACCCCGCCGTCTTCACCAAGCTGACAATGGCGCCTTTGGAGGCAATGTATGACGCATTTAAGCGCCCACCGCCGAACGCCAATTGCGAGGCGACCATGACGACGGAACCGCCACCGCCCGCCCGCATCGCCGGCAGCGCGCCGACCAGCCAACGCCAGCTCGCCTTCACGTTGACCGTGAATACCTTGTCCCACTCGTCCGGATCAATGGCGTCGATGGTCACACCGGAGCGGCTAATCCCGGCGATGGTGCCAAGACCATGTATCTCCCCCGATTTGGCCACCGCGCGCGCAATGGTTTCTTCCGACGTGACGTCGCCCACAATCGGCTCAACCCCATCCGGCATAGTAGCGTCATTCAAATCGACGCCGATCACCCGAGCACCTTCCGATTTAGCCTTCCGCGCACTCGCCTGGCCAATGCCCGAGGCCGCGCCGGTGATGATGATTGTCTTGCCCTCGAGGCGCATTGTTAATCCTCCCACTTCCACCAGAGCTTAATATGCTCATAGATTCGGATGTTCACGTCGCCGCGCATGCCGGGCGTGATATTCTCCGGCGGATTTTCTATGGAAATACGAACCGGAACGCGCTCGATGTTGCCGCCGAGGGTCCGCCCTCCGGAATAGGCACTGCTGGCAACCGGCCCGCGCGTCGTGACGCTGCCGATATGCCGGACCTGACCGTAGAAATCGCTGAAGGGATAAGCGTCCAGGTCGATCAGCACTTCTTGGCCGACCCGAACGTGGCGGATTTGACTTTCGTCCACATATGCTTCGACCCAATAGAGTTTCGGATCGTGTAGCATAAGTATATTAATGCCGTCTTCTACGTATTCACCTTTATATTTATGTATTTCCCCGACTAATCCATCAATCGGACTTTTAATTTGACGATGTTTAATAAATAATTTTTGCTTATTTATTTCATCTAGTATTCTGTCCTCTTTAACTTTAATTATTTTTATATTGTTACTGATAATATCCAACTGCCGTCTGGTCGCTTTAAACTGGTCATATTCCCGCTTCGCGACCAAAATGTTGCTTCTGAGCGAGGAGACACTGCCGGCCAGCACCAGGGTCTTATCTTGCTGGGAATTCAATTCGGATTCCGGCTTCAAGCGTTTGCTGACGAGAACCTTCACACGGGCCAGATCTTTCTTGGCAATTTTCAAGCGGTCCTTAGCGGAATTCAGGTCGACCTCCAGCGCTCGAATTTTTTGGCGCTGCGTCGCTAGCTTGGACTTCAACTCTTCCTCAAAGGCCTCGCGTTCAGTCATCAGGCTGGCCCGGTTTCCTTTTTCTAATTCCAAATCGGTCATCAGCGAGTTGATGTTCAGCTTAATGGCTTCATGCTCGAGCGTGATGATCACTTGCCCGCGTGAGACCGCGCTACCTTCGCCCACGTGCATCTTTTCGATCGTACCGTCGACCCGCGACGAAATATCGGTAAAATCAGTCTGCACCCGAACATCGCTCTCATAGACGTGGGTGAACCAATAGAATACTTCATAGACCAGCAACAGAAGTGCCCCGACCAGCGCTACGCCAATCAGAGTTTTAACCTTCGATTTTATGTCCGCTTCCGAAATCATACGGCCCCTGTCTATCATGGCCTTTACAAAGCGCCACGCACTCCACGGTATATGGCGCGCGGCGATGCGTCGACCATCTCTTACGCGATGGTGTAGCGGATGAGCGGTGAAGGCGTTGAGACCACCAGAAATCAAAGCATACGAGCATTATTGCACAACCCGAACTATCTCTGCATTTGGACCATGGGCGGTCTTACGGGGTTCATCCGCTGGTTCCAGTTGCTCGCACTCGGCGTCTATACGTTCGAAGTCACGCGCTCGCCGTTTCTGGTTTCTCTGGTACCTGTGCTATGGGGCCTGCCGCTGACGTTCTGCGGTCCAATCGTCGGCGGCATCGCGGACCGCGTGAACCGGAAAATTTTGCTGGCGGGAACCATCTCGAGCATTTTTGTTGTCGCCTGCGTCATGGCGGCACTCGCCTATAGCGGCGAATTGACCTTCACCCATATCGCCATCGCGTCGTTGTTGAGCGGTCTGTTCTGGGCGACCGACATGCCCCTGCGCCGCCGGCTTCTTGGCGATGCCGCGGGAGAGCATTTATCGGCGGCAATGAGCCTCGATTCCGCGACCAATAGCGCCACTCGAATGTTCGGCCCGCTCATGGGCGGGATCATGCTCCAAGTAGTCGGCATTACCGGCGTCTATGTCCTCAGCGCGGTCGTCTACGCGACAGCTCTATTGCTCATCCTCGCGGTCAATCTTCCGGAATTCGTCAAACGTACGGTCTCCCCATCCCTCATTCGCGACCTCGCCGCCGGTGTTCGCTTCGCGCTAAGCAATTGGGAACTGCGCCGCGTCCTCGCCGTCACCATGGTCTTCAATATTTTCGGATTTCCATTCACGGCGATGATCCCGATCCTCGGCCGCGAACAGCTGGGACTGCAACCTTTCCTTGTTGGATTTCTCTCTAGCCTCGAAGGGTTCGGCGCGTTCGTCGGCGCCATGGTCGTGGCCATGGTCGCAAAGCCGGAATACTACGCCCGCATTTTCATCGCTGGATCCCTGCTTTACATGGCAATGATCCTCTACCTGAGCGCCCTCGCCTATGTCTCGGGCGGGCCCTATCACTCCTTTCTCGCCGCCGCATTGACGCTCTCTATTATCGGCATCGCGGGAGCTGGGTTCGCGGCGATGCAAAGCACGCTCACCTATCTGAACTCCGGTCAGGAATACCGCAGCCGGGTGCTCGGCGTGTTGGCGCTCTGTATCGGCACTGGCCCACTCGGTTTTTTGAATGTCGGCTGGATGGCGGAAAATTACGGTCTACCGGCCGCCATGTCCGTGATGGCGCTCGAAGGATTGTTCGTGATGTTGGTGCTGTGGGTCTACGGCGTTCTCAATAGATCCGATTGAGATTACTTCGGGGGCACAAAAGCGCCTTCCTTGAATTTTCCCATGACCCGGGTGTTGTCCGGCAACATCTGAATACCCCATCCATCCGGATAGCCGTTCTTAAAGTCGCCCTCGTACATCTCATTGTCGGGGTACTTGATAAACCCTTTACCTTCAAGAACGCTCGCCTTGAATTCGCCAACATAGGTGACGCCATCCGACCAACGAAAAACCCCCATGCCTTCTGCTTTGCCGTCAACCAACGAACACTCACAGAGGTCTGGCGGGCGTTGATAAGAAAACCACTCGGCTACGCCGTCCCCGTGCGCTTTCCCGTCCTTACACTCGCCACGCCAACGAACCTTTTGATCCTCGTCCGGCTCTGGATTCCACAACATGCAATCCGTATTCTCCGCCTTGAACCAAGCACCTGCGTTTGCGGATGTAGCCAGTCCGACATAAATTACCGCGACCAGTAAAAACATTAGAATTTTCATACCAACGACATTAAAACACGCTGCTTCACACCGAAAGTCACAAATACGTGGGAATGTGACCACTGTCACAGAAGTGTTATAATAATAGCGTATACTAATAATGAATAATTAAGTATTTCATGAATAACGATGAAAATGTATTTTGTCTAAATATGGTCACTTGAAATTATACACATTTATTTCTTAAGACAATCAGATCAATTTTAAATAAATATGATTGTAAAAATGTGCTACTCAGCAAAATCGATCATCGCCGTCACCGGCTCCACGATTCTCGTGAGTGCCTGCCAGGGACATTACAATCACGTGAAGCTAAAATACTATCTCTAATCTGCAAACCACCTATCCTTAGGGGTAGCTCTTCTGCCCACTAACTAACATTCCTTTTCAATCCAGTAGTGCAAGTACCTGCAGATCAAAATAGTATCTCCGTGAAATGCAGTTCATTGATCGTAAAAGCATGCAACAACCCATGGACATCCGCGTCCCCGGATGGACAAAACTCGCCGCCATTAGCCTTGGCGCAAGTGTCCCCGCCGTATTTCTAGGCAAAGTGCTTATTGCCGGATTCTCCGTAATTCCAGCCATAGCTGCGCTAATTGGCTTGTTTCAATACCATGAACGTAGTTTCGATTTTAGGAAAATTTTAAAATTGCCATTTGCAATGGCAATCAGCGTTGTCGCGTTATCTTGGTTGGTCAGCAGTGTGATTTCCATCGATTCGGCTAAGTCTCTGATAACATGGCTGCGGACATTTGGAATTCTGGGCATTGGATGGCTCTTTATGGACTTTCTCGCGCGCCGCCCAGAAGTCCTAAAACTAGTACTGCAAAGCCTCATCACCGTCAGCATATTCATCCATGCAGTCGCGGCGTTCGCACTCTACATCCACCCCGCACCATTCGAACTCTATGCGCTACTAAAGGGCGGTGAGCCTCTATTAGTGCAAATGCTTAAGCCATACGCCTCGGT
>CAJWTF010000172.1 GCA_913046825.1 uncultured Rickettsiales bacterium
GCGCTCTACCCCTGAGCTACGGCGGCTTATTCGATGATCGCCTTATGCCACAGCGCTGGTAGCGGCGCAAGACGATCACGGAAGGTGGCGCCGGCGATGTAAAAGGGCTAGTTTGAGTGAGCGCCGGAAGGCGACTCCACGCTGTAATTTGATCGATTGCCCCGCATGCCGGATAAACCCTTGAAACCCGCACCGCGCCTTAGTCCCAAGGGCCAGCAAGCGCATATGGAGCGGGAAGAACGCCGCGCCGTGTTACTGCGGCAAAACTTGCAAAAGCGTAAAGCGCAACAACGCAGCCGGTCTGCGCTCGATGAAGGTCCCGCGGATAAATGCTAACGCCGGATGATGTGTTGGAATGTTAAGGGATATGCGCGTTAAATGAGCGCGGCAGACGGGACCACGCCGCCGACCGGTGAGAGCCTGACGGTCTTCCGGCGCTGGATGATCATGGCCGCGATCACCAGTTCGACGACTTTGTACGCGATGACGATCTTGATCGTTAGTGTGGTCCTGCCGCAAATGCAGGGCAGCTTGTCGGCGACGCCGGATCAAATTTCCTGGGTCATGACCTTCAATATCCTGGCCACGGCAGTGGTTACGCCGATGTCAGGATGGTTGGCGGGACGTTTCGGCTGGCGGCGGGTCATGCTGGTCTCGCAGGCGGGGTTTTGCATCGCAACCTTTCTCTGCGGCATCGCCGATTCGTTGGAATCGCTGGTCCTCTATCGCATCATGCAAGGCGCCTTTGGCGCGCCAACGATACCGCTGGCGCAAGCAATAATTCTCGATATTTTCCCCCGCCGACAACACAGTCTGGTCACTTCGATCTTCGGCATGGGAGTGGTCGTCGGACCGATTCTCGGGCCAATCTTCGGTGGCTATCTGACCGAACTCTACAATTGGCGGTATGCGTTCTACATGTTGGTGCCGTTGGCGGCGTTCGGGTTCTTCTGTCTTTGGGTGTTCCTGAACGATGGCGGCCGCCGCGCCAATATAAGTTTCGATTGGACCGGGTTTCTGCTGCTGGCCGCGTCGATCGCTTCCTTACAATTGGTGCTCGATAGAGGACAACGGCTCGATTGGCTCGATTCTTATGAAATTATTCTGGAAATCGTCATCGGCTGTTGTGCCATCTATGCCTTCTTGATTCACAGTTTCATGGCGGAACGGCCGTTTCTCGACCTGCGCCTATTGGCCGATCGCAATTACTCCTTCGGGCTTCTGATTGTCTTGATCTACGGGATGCTGAATTTCACACCAATGGTCGTTATGCCACCGATGCTGAAGGAATTGGGCGGTTATCCGGAAGCGGTGATCGGTACGCTTTTGGGTGGGCGAGGCGTGGGTGCCATAGTTGGCTTCTTCTTTGCGGGACGCCTTGGCCGGTTCGATCCAAGGGTCGGCATGACCATCGGTTTCGGCATACAGACGATTTCCGGCATTCATATGATGACGTTCGATATGAATGTCGGGATGAACGACGTGTTGCTTGCGAGCTTCATGCAGGGAATGTCTGTCGGATTGATCTGGGTGCCGTTGGTGATCGCGACATTCGCGACCCTCGATAAGAAGGTTCTCGCAGAGACGACGGCGGTCTTTCACCTACTGCGCAATATCGGCAGCAGCATTTTTATCTCTATTAGCGTAACCATGGTGGTTCGAACCGGCATTTCGAATTACGCCCGAATGACGGAGTTCGTCTCTCCTTTCAACGAGGTTCTGGGTTTTCCTCAATATCTGCGGTTTTGGGATATTGAGACAACCACTGGCCTCGCGAGAATTGCTGTCGAAGTGAAACAACAAGCGGAAATGATTGGGTTCCTGAATGCCTTCGGGCTCTATACTTTGGCGTGTGTCGTCGTCTTGCCGCTGGTGTGGATGGTGCGCATGCCAAAGCGGGGTGAAGGGGAGGAGTAATCGACTCGAATGTGAGTTCAGGGTTAATAAGTCGAGTGTCGCTGACGGCTGATAGGCTGGTCATCGGCGCAAATCATGCGGTTAAACGGACGCCTTGAGATCGCCGCATTGTTTGATTAGGCAATGACCTGAAAAATTTTTTGGAACAACGTTTGAGAATTTCCCCATGACCCCAAGGGATGATGTTGCTTCAGAGCGACCAGTGAGTTTGGAGACGTCGAGCGGCGGCGGTATGCCACGCATCAGAGTTGTCGGGGGCCATCGCCTTAAAGGGCGCATCTCCATTTGTGGCGCTAAGAATGCTGCATTGCCCCTGATGACGGCGGCACTGTTGATGGATGAAACCCTGACACTAAAGAATTTGCCGCACCTCGCGGATATCGAGACTTTGTCGAGCTTGCTAGCTCATCATGGTGCGGCGATCGAGGTGAACGGTGGCGACGACGCCAATCACGGCCGGGTCGCGCATCTCCGGGCGGCGGAAATCACCGACACCACGGCGCCGTATGATTTGGTCCGTAAAATGCGGGCGAGTGTTCTCGTGTTAGGGCCAATTCTGGCGCGGTGCGGTGAAGCGCGTGTCTCGCAGCCGGGCGGTTGTGCCATCGGCACCCGACCGGTGGATCTACATCTCAAGGGATTGCAACAACTTGGCGCGGAGATTGATCTCGACGGCGGTTATATCGAGGCACGGGCGCCGAACGGCCTGGTCGGAGGTCAAGTCGTCTTCCCGTTTATCTCCGTGGGGGCGACGGAAAACTTGATGATGGCCGCGACGTTGGCGCGCGGACAGACGACGCTCGTCAATGCGGCCCGTGAGCCGGAAGTTCAGGATTTGGCACATTGTCTTGTAGCAATGGGTGCGAAGATCGAGGGCATTGGCACGGATACCATTAATATTCAAGGGGTCGACCGGCTCCACGCGGCGGAGCACGCGGTGTTGCCTGATCGGATCGAGACCGGCACTTACGCCATTGCCGCCGCGATCACAGGCGGCGCGTTAACGTTGGACGGTGCTGACCTTACCCATATCGAGAGTTTCGCTGACACGTTACGGGCCGCTGGTGTAGATATCGAGGCGACCGAAGAGGGCGTGCGGGTGGCAGCTCGCAACGGCATCGTTGGTGTCGACGCCATGACGGAGCCCTATCCCGGGTTTCCGACCGACCTACAGGCTCAGTTCATGGCCCTGATGGCTGTGTCCAAGGGTGCCGCGATGGTGACCGAGAGTATTTTTGAAAATCGTTTCATGCATGTGCCGGAATTGGCGCGCATGGGGGCGAATATCACGTTGCACGGCGGCTCGGCCTTGGTGCGGGGCGTCGCGCGATTGACCGGTGCACCGGTGATGGCAACCGATTTGCGGGCGTCTGTGTCGCTTGTCCTGGCGGGGCTCGCCGCATCGGGAGAGACGATGGTCAGCCGCATCTATCATCTCGATCGAGGATATGAGAGGGTGGAGGAGAAATTGGCGGCATGCGGCGCTGAAATCGAACGCGTCCGAGATTAAGGGCAGGCGGGTCGGGGAATGCCTGACGACGAGAAATCGAAACTGGGTTTATTGAGCCGGGACGTGAACGATCTGATGGTTGTCTCGTCGATGCTTCAGGACGCCATTGTTCCTGTCATCGATATGGCTTATCTGGAAAACGAACGCGCATTTGTGATGGCGGTAAACCGCTTCAAGTGGGAACAACCTGCAAGCGATGTGGCAGGGGAACGGATACATTCCGGGCTACGATTTGATACGGTTAAGCGCGTTCAGTATCGCAACGTCGACCGCCAAGCGCGCGACCGTTTCGCCGCCATACTGTCGATTGCGTATGACGATGGCATCGTCATGATCCATTTTTCGGGTAACGGGGCTCTCCGACTTGAAGTGGATGAGCTGCTTTGCGCCTTAAAGGATTTCGATCATTCCTGGCCGACGATCTGGCGGCCCGACCATTCGGCATAAGACCTGGGTATTCACTCCACATCGATAGTATAGGTGTAACTGGAGCCGCACGGACAGTCGAGATCGTCTGTGTCTTTCAGAGGGGCCGATGTCGGTTCGTAAATCCCTGGCTTATCTCCCCTGTGAACTGCAGAACCATGACACCGCCACCAATTCGACTGCCGACCTTCGGCCTGATGTTCGAGAGCAGTCCCGACAGGACCGGTTGGAATTTGAATTCCAGCGTGCGAATTTCATGACCGGTCGAGCCGGAGGGTGCGCTGTCGAGGATGCCGCTGATGATTTTATCGACAAGTGGGTCGAGCCTACCGTCGCGGTTCGTATCCTGCAGGATCAATCCGGTGGTGTACCGCGCCAAAAATTTTTGGGTTGTGCTTAGCCCAGCGCCCTCAGTTGGCTGGACGACAGCACGCCCGCGCCCCGAGTGCCGAGATTGAATTTATTCAGATGTTGCGCTGGGACGTCGATGGTGCGTTTGAACATGAGCAACGACAAGGGGAGCGTGTCTGGCTTCTCGCCGAACGTCTCACTGCTCGAAATTCTTTGCCAGTTTTGGTTGCGCTGATTGTCCAGCAAATTGGTTGGGTGAATTTACGGAATTGCGTTTCCTAGAAACCTAATCTCGCCGCGCCCACGCTCGGTGATTTTCCCACTCGCATCCACGATCCGAACCTCGACGGGGCCGTGTTTCCCCATATTGACAAAGGGGCGGGCGCGAAAGCCGATATGGGAGACCTTGATCCCGCGCTGGCGAATGGGATCACCGCTGGGCCCCTGGAGTTAGGAACATCATGTCCTGAGCCCGGATAGCGCCAGGCACGTTAGGCTCGATGGCGAAGATACTTCCACACGGATCACGGACCGTGTAGCCGAGCTTCTTCGAGGGGAGGCCCTGTTGGGGTGCGCCTGGCACCAGAATGATTCCCGTTGCATTGATTGGGTTAGCCGGGTCGCGCTTGAAGCCTCCGCCCGACTCTACCTCAATACGCCCGCCCGCTGGGATGCCTTAGCCGATCACAGCTGGGTCCATAAAGGCGACACCTGGAGCCGCTTTGTTTTGAAGATAGACGTTTATACCGAGCCGCGCGCCCTGGACCGTGCTTGCCGCGGTTACGGGTGATGAAACGATTTTTGCTACAATGCCGTCCGCCATTGCGGGCGAGGCAGCGAGGGAAAGGGCGACGGCGATGCCGACGCTTGGACATTCAGGGCCTACAAGCACGGTGTATGCCCGTAGGCTTACCCGTTATCGCTCGTAATGCAACTTTACATATGCGTCAGAAAATTTGCCGCTCTCGACGTCATCCGTAATATCCGCGTCCGAACGTTCTTCCGGCGCGCCGTAACCGCCCGCGCCGGGCGTCTCAACCAGAATTTTCTCCCCGGCTTTTAGGACGATCCCGGAAGGCTTGATTGCCAATTTCTTCTCGAGGCCGTCTTGTTTCGTGTGAATGAATTGACCTGTGTCACCAGACGATCCACCGAAGACTCCCCAAGGCTCATTGCTGAACCGCTCTCCGGCACCATTGAAAATGCAATCATGTCCGACTGGCGTGATTTCGCGGCGCAGACCCATACCGCCCCGGTACTTGCCGGCACCACCCGAATCCTCGACCAAACCGTAGCTCAGGACCCGCAGCGGATATTCCATCTCGATGACCTCAACCGGAAGGTTTGAGGTGTTTGTAATATGCACCTGCACGCCATCCTTGCCATCACGGTCGTCGCGCCCGCCAAAACCGCCGCCGATGGTCTCCAGGTATAGGTATTCCTTTCCCGTGACAGGGTCGCTGCCGGAGAAGACGGCGGTCGTATTTGCGCCGTTGGCGGCACCGACCGTGGCTTCCGGCAAGGCGTCTGCCAATGCGCCGATCACCACATCGATGATCCGCTGGCTGGTGTTGGCGCGTGCGGCGACCGGCGCCGGCGGTGAGCAGTTCAAGAGCGTGCCTTTGGGGCATTCGATCTCGCAAACCTCAAGTACGCCCTCGTTATTGGGGATTTCCGGATCGAGCAGGGCCTTCAGGCAATAGGCGACGGAGGCTTGCGTCGCGTTTAACGTGACATTGATATTGCCCGCGACCTGCGGCGAAGTGCCGGTAAAATCAAAATGGATGCGGTCGCCTGCGACGTCTATCTTCACTTTGATGGGAATATCTAACGTGCCCAAACCGTCATCGTCCATCACGTCTTCGAAGTGATACGTGCCATCCGGAATTTGGGCCACGCCCTCGCGCATGCGCCGTTCGGTTCGCTCGATGATTTCGCCGAAGGCGGCTTGGAGCATGTCCATGGAATATGTTTTAGCCGCTTCCAACAATCGCCTGCGCCCCAATCGGCATGCCGCGATCTGCGCATAATAGTCGCCGCGCCGCTCTTCGGGAATGCGGACATTGAGCAGCAGGATCTCGAAGAGGTCTTCCTGCAGTTCTCCGCGGCGGAATAGTTTGACGACTGGAATGCGCAAACCTTCTTGATAAATCTCCGACATGCCGCCCGCCATGGAACCGGGCGCCATGCCGCCAACATCCGCATGATGCGCAATGTTGCAAACGAAGGCGCTGAGCGTGTCGTCGATGAATACGGGCATCGCCAGATTGATGTCGGGCAAGTGGGTGCCGCCCGCGACATGTGGATCATTGGCCACGAACAGGTCGCCTTCCTCAATATCGGCCGGATCGTACTTGGCGAGCAGGCTCGCCATTAGGCCCGTCATAGAAGCGAGATGGATCGGTAGCGAGTTCTCTGCTTGCACGATCAAGCGACCGTCCAGATCGCAGATCGCTGTTGAATGGTCGCGGCGTTCCTTGATGTTGGTGGAGTAGGCGCTTTTCGTCAGTGCGATAAATGTCTCGTCGGTAATCGACCGGAGAGCGTTGAAGACGATCTCTAAGGTGATAGGGTCGAGGTCTTGATGTGCGGTCATGTCGACAACTCAATTATGAAGTTGAGGGCGGCATCCACGATTGCCGTGTCTCCCGGATAAACCAGCGCGGTCGAATCGAGTTGCTCGATTACGGCGGGTCCAACAATACGATGGCCCGGCAATAAGTCCGCGCGGTGGTAAACGGCCGCGGCGTCCGGAGCCTCGGCGTTGAAATATACGGAGCGG
>CAJWTF010000173.1 GCA_913046825.1 uncultured Rickettsiales bacterium
TCTCCCCCTTATTTCATCCAAAAGCTAAAGGTTCACGCAAACTTAGCTGGCTCGATGATTAAGGATTTGGACGGCTATGCTGAGGGATACCAACAGGGATTCGACGACCACGGTGCGCCGGAGTTACTGACGAAAGTGCGGGATCAGATTATGTCCTTCAAATCGTCGATCGACGAGGTGATGGCGAAGGCACCTTTAGAGGTCAGAGACCGTTTGGGGCGCGTTTAATACCGTTATTCTGATGACGACTAAAATGTGTCCTTGAGTGCTTTAGCTCAGCCGCTGGGGTTTGATTGGGGGTGCAAGATTTGTTGCGCTCCGGCTGTCAATTTCACGACATCGCGCCATGTTCCATACAATTGAATTTTGCGAGGTGTGATGAGTACTAAGATCGTTTTTGTGACGGACTTTCCTGATGCCGCCGATGTGGCGCGTGAAATGGCTCCCTCGGGCGTCGAACTGGCTGTGGTGCCCGCACGAAGCGCGGAGTACGAAGGGGCGATGAGCGACGCCGAGTATTTGGTTGGGTTCGTCGATGGTTTGGTCGATAACGATCTGTTCAAGGTTGGACCGAATTTAAAACTGATCCAATTGCTCAGCGCCGGTTACGACAAGGCGGATATCAGCGCGGCGCGGAGTGCCGGTGTGCCGATCTGCAACAACGGGGGTGCCAACTCGGTTGCGGTCTCGGAGCATGCCATCTTGCTGATGCTAGCCGTCTCGCGCCAATTGGTCCGCCAACACACCAGTGTCGCTGCCGGACGATGGCGCGGCAACGAGACGCCCAGAGTGCATGAGTTGCGGGGACAGAGGCTCGGGATTGTCGGTTTGGGTACTATCGGCAAGAAGACCGCGCGTCTTGCCAAGGCTTTTGGGATGGAAGTTCTCTACTACGACATCGCGCGTCTTACGGAAGATCAGGAAGATGCGCTTGGTGTGCGCTTTCGTCTGTTAGGTGAGTTGCTGCGCGAAGTGGATGTGGTGTCTGTTCACACGCCGCTCAATGAATCGACGCACCATCTCATTGGGGCCAATGAACTCGCTTTGATGAAACCTGCCGCGATCATCGTCAACACGGCGCGTGGCCCAGTTATCGATGAAGTGGCCCTGCACACAGCATTGACCACCGGCGTCATCCGGGCGGCCGGTCTCGATGTGTTCGATCAAGAACCGCCGCCTACAGACAACCCGCTTTTCGATCTCGATAACGTCATCTTGACCGCGCATTTGGCCGGGCCAACCTTTGAGAGCAACACAGCGCGAGTACGAAACGCCTTCGACAATGTGCAACGGGTGGCGCGCGGCGAGGATCCACTTTGGGTCATCCCTGAACTCGAAAACTAAATAGGACGAAATCTTGAGACCGGAGAATTGGGATAAGGAAGCCGACGTTGTTGTCGTGGGTTTCGGTGCGGCTGGTGTGGCGACCGCGGTGACGGCGTTTGAGTTGGGTGCGGAGGTATTAATCCTCGAGAAAGCACCGAAAGGCAGAGAGGGTGGTAACACCAAAGTAGCAGGACAGGGGTATCTCAACACCTCCTCCGCTGAGCAGGCAGCCACATATTTGAAGGCGTTGTGCGGCCCATATACGGTACCGGAAGAAATGGTGCGGGTGTGGTCGGAAGAAATGTGTCTGAACAACGATTGGCTCGCCAGCGTTGGCGGCGACCCGCAGGAGCATCAACATCCGCCGGTCGGTATTGAGTTCCCAGAGTTACCGGGATCAGGTTGCGTTCATAAATTCCATGACGGGCCGACATACGGCTATTCCTATACCTGGAAGCGGTTTGAGAGTTTGGTGAAGGAGCGCCCTATCGAGGTTTGTTATGAGACACCTGGAAAGGAGCTTATTCAGGACGGCGCGACCGGAGAGATTTTGGGTGTGCGGGCCATATACGATGGCAAGCCTGTCACGGTGAAGGCGCGCAAGGGCGTGGTTCTGACCTGCGGCGGATTTGAAAATAATCAGGATATGATCCGCAACTACCTACCAGGTGTCCCCTATTGCTACACGTCCGGAAGTCCATACAACGAGGGCGACGGCATTACCATGGGCCTCTCCGTCGGTGCCGACCTTTGGCACATGAACAATTACGCGGGCCCGTCCATGGCTTTGAAAGTGCCGGAGATTTCGACGTCCCTGTCAATGCAAGCGCTGCATTACAGCAAGGAAATTCCAGGCGGTGTCATCGTCGTCGGTCCTGACGGCAAGCGTTTCACCGATGAGAAATTCAAGACTCGTCACGGTAAGGTCCCCGCGCATGGCACCTGGAAGGCGCTGACCACACCGTGCCCCATGCATATGATTTTCGATCACACCCATATGACGGCAGGGCCTATCTATGACGGGCATCCAAGCCATGGCTGGACGCAGATCGTTGAGCGATACGAGTGGAGCGAAGACAACAGCGTCGAGCTGGAGAAAGGCTGGATAAAGAAAGCGGACACCTTGGCCGAACTGGCAGCGCAAATCGGTATGAACGGTGACACGTTATCCAAGACGGTATCGCGTTGGAACGCGTTTACGGCATCGGGTAAAGACGAGGAATTCGGCCGGACCTTGATGCTGACAGGGCTGGGTGATGGCCCCTACTACGCGGTTCAGATGTCCCCCTCCATGCTGAATACGCAAGGGGGGCCGCGACGTAACGAGAGGGCGCAGATTGTCCGCCCGGACGGAACCCCTATTCCGCGTCTCTATAGTGCAGGGGAACTGGGGTCGATATACAGCTATCTCTACCAAGGGACGGGCAATATAGGTGAATGTCTGGCCTTTGGCCGTATCGCGGCCCGAAATGCGGTGGGGGAGATGGCGTGGCGGTGAAGATCGTCGCCGGGGTTGAATGCGGGGCTGTACAGCGATGCGCCGTTCCCCTGGCAGGCAGATCGCAAACTTGACGATTTCAAACTCGAATCTCAAGGCGGAGCCGCGCCACCATCGAGTGGGCATGGGGGCGATCTGTTTAGTTATTATCACCGACGCGCAGGTGCAGCGAATAAGGGAGACGCCTTGCGTCAAGCGCGTATTGGGATGATCGACGAATTGACGGCACGGGACTTCAAAGGTCGAATCGCTCACGCCTATGGCCACCCGATATTTTAGGCACCCTGCGTGATCGTTGGCGGTAACGGAAATTCGAAACCAGTGTCCAAAGTTATAGATTGACCGGTATTAAATTCGTCATTCAGGCTAAATGTCGCGATGCTCGAATTGTTTGGGAGAAAGTCTTCTTTTAACGTCCAAAAGATCATGTGGTTCATTGCGGAACTTGAACTCATCTGCCATCACATTGAAGTCGGCGGTTCATTTGGCGGGATCAATAATGAAGAGTTCCGGGCGATGAACCCTCATGGCCGAGTGCCGGTCATCGATGACGGCGGGATTATCGTTTGGGAGTCTCACGCAATTCTGCGATATTTGGCGGCCCGATATGGCAGTCCTAAATTTTGGAATGACGATCCGGCCGTTCAATCGCAAGCGGATCACTGGATGGATTGGGCCCAAACGGCACTTCAACCGGATTTCTTGAACGGCGTATTCTGGGGGTTTTATCGAACGCCTGAAGCACAAAGAGATATGAGGGCGGTCAATGCGAAGATAGCGAGTACCGCTTATCATCTCCGACTATTGGATCAGGTCCTCGAGGACAAAACATATCTAGTCGGAGCTGATTTGAGCTTGGCGGATATTCCCGCAGGGAGCACTTTGTAACGTTATTTCAATATCGATATCGACCGTCCCCACCTGGCGAATGCCGAACGGTGGTACCAAGCATTGCAGGAACGTCCGGCCTATAGAGAAGGTATAATGGTGCCGTTTGACGAGCTCTATGGCCGGTTGGACTATTAGGGTCGACTCAATCGAGAATTCGGATAATCATAATTTGCACCATATCTGTTCCATGAATTGAGACATAACCTCGGTATTGCTATCCAAATCGGCGCTGCTGTCACTGATGACGATTTCGTTTAATCCAGCGGATTGATACGCTCGAAGGGTTTCTGCGATGTCGTCCTCCGTGCCGGTGAGGGCGGTGCGATCCTCGACAGATTTGCTGGGTGGCTTGCCAGTAAATCGTAACGGTACGGTTAGGGAGAAATCCAGCATCGATGGATCTCGGCCGGCCGCCTCGGCGAGTTTATTGATCTCAGCACGCGCTTCCGCTATCTGCTTTGGCGATTGGCGCAAGGTGTGCCAACCGTCACCAAACTTCGCGACACGGCGGAGGGCGGCGGCGCTCGAGCCACCAATCAACAGAGGCGGGTAAGGTGTCTGCAATGGCTTGGGCGAAAATTTTAATCCGCTGTATCGATAAAACTCGCCGGAAAACTCCGGTATCTCCTCGGTCCAAAGAGCCTGAAGCGCACGGAGGATTTCATCCATGCGCTTGCCACGAGTGGCAAACTCGACGCCGAGATTTTCATATTCGTCCCGCGTGATGGCGACCCCAACGCCAAGGCTTACTCGGCCGCGTGAGAGGTGATCCAACGTGGCAACCATTTTCCCGAGCCGCGCCGGATCGTGCCAAGGCAGAACCAGTACAGATGTGCCCAACCGCACCGTCTCGGTAGCGCACGCGATGGCGGTCAATACGGTCAACGCATCATGGTAGGGCTTATTGCCCAGGCGCTCCGCGACATAGGTCGAGTGAAACAAATGTTCGCGAACCCATACGCTGGCATATCCCAGTCGCTCCGCCGTAACCGCGAGGGTCACGAGGTCGTTTGGATCCTCGACGCCTTGATTGTTCGGAATGCCAAAACCGACCTTCATAACGAGTACTCTCTTACGCTATTCCGCCGCATTCGAGACTATCTCTGCATCAGTACGGCTCGTGAATTTCGGCATCACATCTTCCGCCAGTAAGGTCATGCTGCGTTTACAGAATGCAGGGTCGTCCCACTCGTGTGCCATGGCGGTCAGCATGCCGAAGGGACCAGTCAGCTCGCGCAGTGCGACCAACTTCTCGACAACCGTATCCGGCGAACCCCAGGTCACCTGATACTCGGCGACTTCCTGCCAAGTCATTGTATCCGGATCAAGATGTCCCTCCGGAGCGGCGAACTTCGCCAATCCCCGCGCCCGCAGGGACGACAACAAATAGCGGAACCAGAAGCTGATTGGGCCGTCTGGATTCATGATGTAGTCGTGTGCTTCCTGGTCGCTGGGCGCCACGACGATGCTGCGAGAAACCCGCCAGATGGCGGGGTCTGCTATACGTCCTGCGGTGTCGGCACCTTCGCAGTAAGCTTCCCAGTGGCTGGCGGTGTATCGCGGATGCAGGAAGGCCGCGCCCGAGATTGGAATCCAGCCGTTCTCGCCCGCCATCCGGGCGCTTCCTGATTTCGGCGACATGATGGATATGGCGATTGGCGGGTGCGGTTGCTGGAGTGGTTTAATAAAAGCGCCGACGCCATGCTTGATACGATCGACATTCTCGATCTTCACGTTCCAGAACTGGCCTTCACGGGTATAGGGCGGCTCGCCTGCCCAAATGGCGAGGATGTGTTCGATGGATTCCCGCACCATGGCGCCGCGATCCGTATCACCGCCGACCCCATAGAGTTCCACATCAGAGGACAGGCTGCCGTTGCCGATTCCCATCTGAAAGCGGCCATCCGAGAGATGATCGAAGAGCGCTGCTTGCCCCGCGATCTGTGCGGGGTGGTGGTGCGGCATGCAGAAGACGCCAGTGCCCATTTTAATCTGTTTGGTCTCGCCGATCAGCGATGAGAGAAAAACCAAGGGGTCGGTAATCGGCTCCGATGTCGCGGCGGTATGCTCGCCGACCCAAATTTCATGATAGCCGAGTTTGTCGGCCAGAATCACCGTTTCGCGATCCTCTTTGAGCACTCTCGTCAGATCGTGTTTCGGGTCGTGGACGGGCTGCATGAACATGCCAAGGCGCATGATGATATCCTCCGGACGGATCAAAACGTGTATTTCAAATGGTAGGGTGAGGGGGCTTCTACGCCAAGCTCTTGTAGATGAGGTTGAGCCCGATACCGAGCAAGGCGATGAAAAGTATTTTTTGAAAGCCGGTCTGAGAGATGCGGTTCCGCAGCCATGTCCCAGCAGCCATGCCGATCAACGCCGGGACGAGGGAAGCGGTGGAAAGTAGTATCTCATCTCCCGCCATGACCTGGTTGGCGGCGAGTGTGGCAAACAACGCGGCCATGCTAGAGAGGGCCACGGCACCCATTGAGGCGACGAATAGGTTCTTGTCGATCCGTAATGCCACGAAATAGACGATGACCGGGGCGAGCATTACCGTTGCACCCCCGACAATGCCCATGCCGCCGGCCGCAATGGGATTGAGCCATTTCTGCGTTCGCTTGGGAATAGCCCAGTTTTTGGGGATGAACGGTAGAGGGCTCAAGAGGACGACAAATATCCCGATGGCCGAGGCCATGGCTTCCGGCGGTGCGGTGACGAGAATTTGCGCGCCAATCGCTGATCCGATGGCGAGCGCCAGGAGAAACGGCCAATAGCGGCGTATGACCTTGCCGAAATGTCCGCCTTGGAAGAGTAGCCAGAAATTAGTGACGATCACCGGCATCAGGGTGAGAGAGGCCGCGATGGCAGGCTCCACGGCGCCTGCAATGATCGGGACGGCCACGGCGGGCAATCCGCCGCCGACCACGCCTTTGACGAGGCCGGCGAGCAGGAATGCCACTGTGATCGTGAGTATCGCGTCTTGGCTGAGCCCGAAGTCGGGCACTTAGACTGGCGTGCCTTTCGGGAAGACCGGCGGTCGCTTCTCCAGATGCGACTTCAAGCCTTCCTTCACTTCCGATCCCGCGAATGCCAGCATCTCCAACGCCGTCGAGGCGTCGTAAGTCGGGCCCATCATCCGGTACCAGTTGTTAAGTGCGTATTTGGTCCAACGTATGGCGGCGGGGG
>CAJWTF010000174.1 GCA_913046825.1 uncultured Rickettsiales bacterium
TGCAATATGTAAGCGAGCGCCGTTCCGTCGATCACCATCTCATCGCGATGAACTCTTGCCGCCAACGTCTCTTGGTCGTCCGTCAAATCGATACGCGTATCGGAATTATCTGTGCTCATTACAAATGTTTGCCTCGAACATCACTAGTCGGCAGATCTTATCACGCTATCTGCGCTGGCATAACAGCGATGTGATTTCCGCGAATCGATACTGCACCGTGTCTGTTTGCAATGAGATATCTAATGCCGCTTGTGCGGTAAATATGGTGAGTACAATTGCCAATTCCGAGCAACGCGCGCTCGACGGTATAGAGTTCAATGTCGCTATCTATCGGGACACAGCAAAACCAGCCGACGACGTATCGTTATACGATTCTGTCCAGGTTGAGTTCGAGATGTGGGGCGTGAGCGACGATGACGCACGCTTTATGGTCAAGGCCTGAAAACAACGGTGACCCATCTATGGATCCGTCGCCGTGGCGACTGCTGACACAATTAGTGGCCTTCACCGCGCACGGCTTTGGCAAAGCTCAAGTAATTCACGCCGGTCGATCACCGGCGATTGTGACGCGGTGCATTTCGCGGCGATGGCCGTGATAATCATTTAGGGCATAATGCTGTGTGCATCGATTGTCCCAGAAGGCAATGGAATTGGCGCGCCAACGGAACCGGCACGTAAATTCTGGCCGTCGCGCATGAAGGGTGAGTAATTCTAAAAGAGGTGCGCTTTCTTCATGCGTCATGCCTTCAAATCTCTGCATTGAGATAGCGCTGACGAACAGCGACTTGCGACCAGTCTCCGGATGAGTGCGAACCACTGGATGCGCAACCTCATCTGTCGCGTCTTCTTTTACTTGGACGTCCATGGACCGGCTGAATTGATCCTGGCGCAATGTCACCTGACTATTGCTCGCACCGTAGGAGCGCTCGCCCGTGTGAATCACCTTGAGCCCGTCCAGCAACGCTTTCATGCCATCGGACAAGGCGTCATAGGCGTGGTACATGTTGACGAAAATGGTGTCACCGCCCGATTCCGGCACCTCCAAGGCGTAGAGAATCTGGCCCATCGGCGGTGACTCGTGAAAGGACACGTCACTGTGCCAAATCCCGCCAAAATTGGCCGCCCGATCGTCCGCTTCCTTGATAACCGGCAGAATTTCGGGGTGGCCGGGAAGGCCCTTGGCATAGGCATGTTTCTCGATCTCGCCGAAACAGCGGGAAAAGGCTAAGTGCTGTTCCGGTGTAATTGTCTGATCGCGGAAGAAAATCACGAGATGATCATGCAATGCTTGCCGGATTTCCGCGAAGGTCGCGTCGTCAAGAGGTTCGGCCAAGTCTATACCGTGAATTTCCGCGCCGAGGGCACCCGAAATCGGTCTTGCCTCTATATTGTGATACGCCATGCGAGGACATTTCCCCGAACTGAGGTTGGAACAATACCACAAGACTTATACGCCTGTGCGCCAGCCGGTCGTGAAGACCGGCTGGCGGCGGTATCCTGAGTCTGCGGTTCCCTAGCTGGTTTTGGCTTTTAGCGTGTCGAGTTGCTGCTTTGCACCGGCGATCATGCAGTTTAGATCGGACGTCAGCATCACCATGTCGAAGCCGCGTTTTACAGCACCGGCCGCAAAATCAGCACCCGCACAGTGCATGACGGCCTTAATGCCGTGCTTGTGCGCGGCATCGCGAATCTTGTCGCAGGTGGCCAGATGGGTCGCGTCAGGATTGTCGGGGCGCGGCGGCAGTCCCAATGCGTAAGACAAATCGGCCGGTCCGATATAAACCGCGTCGAGGCCCGGTGTCGCACAAATAGCATCTAGGTTAGCGAGACCTTCTTGTGTCTCGATCATGGCCATGACGACGATTTCCTCGTTCGCCTCATCGAAATAATTGGCGCCCCCGTAATGCGCGGCACGCACTGGGCCTGACGAGCGGATACCATCTGGCATGTAGCGACACGCGGCCACCGCTTGCGCTGCTTCCTCCGCATTGTTAACCAGCGGCACAATGATACCGTATGCGCCAAGGTCTAGGGCCCGCATGATGTTTGCCGGATCATTCCATGCGACGCGCACGAACGGGACCGTGTCGGTCTGCGAGATCGCCTGCAGCATGGGTAAAACGTCATTTAATTCCGACGTGCCGTGCTGTAAGTCGATGCAGAGGGCGTCAAACCCTTGCCGTGCCATGATCTCAGCCGTGAATCCATGAGAAATGGAGAGCCAGCCCAGAGTAGAGCACTTTCCGTCACGCCACATTTGTTTGATCTTGTTCGGTCGCATTATCATTCCTTTAGCATTGTTAGCTGTTGAAATTTTCGGCGTGGGGCCGTTGGCGCTGATGGCAGCGCTCGCATGGTTGGGATACGACGGCTCTTTCAGCCACCGGCATTAAGACACTTAATAACCGGTTCGAATTCATCAATCCACGTTTACCGGCGCCACATTCTCCAATATCCAACGGGCGATGCCGGTCATGCGGGCGTCTTCGCCTTGTTGGCCGATTACTTGGACGCCGACCGGTAATCCACCGACGCCGAGCAACGGCATGGTGACCGCTGGAGCAAAAAGCATCGAGCTTGGATAGTTACAGATCGCATCGCCGGTTGGGCGCGGGGCCAATGGTTTGCCCGGCTCGTCGCGGGGTTGCAGCGGGGCCGGTCCGGGGCAGGACAGGCTTATGATTGCGTCGGCGAAGGGTGCCACGCTGTTGTGATGAATTTGTGCTTTTGCGCGCTCCAAAAGTGCTGCCCGGTAGTTGTCGGGCGTCATCGCTTCCGCCTTCGCCAAGATGGCCTGGGCTCGTTCGCTGACGCCGTTGGGGCTCTCGTTCACCAAGTTGCGTTGCGCCCAGCGGTTCTCCCAACTGGTGATGGCGCTGCAGATGCCACCCGCACCTTCGACGGCGCTCTCAAGGTCTTCGCAGGCTGGATTGTCGGCGCGTCGTAAGATTTCGACACCCGCATCGGAAAGGTTGTTGAGCAGGGTCTCAAACGCGGATTTGCTGGCGTCATCCAAAATTTTCCAACCGTCACCCTCGAGCACAAGTAGCCGTGTTGGATGGGTTGCCGATGGTGTCGCAGACGGGCCAACAAGGCCGGGATACCCGCGGTCGCCACCCGCCCGTTTGGCGATCTCGATCGCCGTGATCCACATATCCTCGATACAGCCCGCGTGGACACCATGGGTGCTCATGCTGGTCGCTTGCCGCTCGCCCCGATTGATGCCGCCCTGGCTCGGCTTGAGGGCGACATTGCCGCAATAGGCGGCGGGGCGGATGATTGATCCGCCGACTTGCGTGCCGATTGCGGTTGGCAACATGCGTGCGGCGACTGCCGCGGCAGAGCCGGAGGACGAGCCGCCCGGCGTGCGCGCTGGATCGAAGGGATTCGTCGTCGGTCCTGGATGTGATCCACCGAGCTCTGCCGTGACCGTCTTGGCGACGATGACCGCGCCCGCTTCGCGCAACGCCCAGACGGCCGCGTTGTCTCGTTTCGGGAAATTACCGATATACGCGTCGCAGCCCATCTGCGTTGGCATATCCTTGGTTTCGAGCAGATCTTTGATCCCGATGGGCAAGCCGTCGATTGGGGAGAGCGGATTGCCGTTCTTCCAACGCTGGGTGCTCTCATCCGCTGCTGCGCGTGCGCCCGGCTCGTTGATGGCAGGAAATGCCTTCACGACCGGCTCGCGCTCGGCGATGGTCTTCAGGCAGCGCTCCAGATAATCACGCGGCGTATCGGAGCCGTCGGCAAAAGCGCTTGTCGCGTCATGGTACGTAAGTGCCTTGAAAGTGCGAGGGTCGTATCTCGTTGGTGTATGGGCGTCCATTTTACTCTCCTCAATTCGATAAGCGATCAGACGGGCCGGTCACCGACGACCTGGACCCGCCGCATATCCCGTCGATAGCCGTGATAGTCGTTGACGGCGATATGATTGATGCACCGATTGTCCCAAAACGTGATCGAGCCGGGCTCCCAACGGAATCGGAACGTGAATTCCGGTCGCGCGGCGTGAGCAAATAGGTAATTGAGGAGGGGGGCGCTTTCCTCCTCGGTCATCCCATCGAAGCGGCGCGTGTAGGAAATGTTGACGAACAAGCTCTTGCGGCCGGATTCAGGGTGCGTGCGGACGACCGGATGGACGTTTTCAGTTACCTGCCATTCGTCGTCGACGCGAACGCCGACCGATCGTCCCTTGCCGAGATGCGATTTTGGGCCTGCGACCCGCGTGTCGTTGTGTACGGCCCGCAATCCGCCAAGCAATTCCTTCATTCCGTCCGAGAGCGCTTCATAGGCGAGATATTGATTGGCGAACATCGTGTCGCCACCTCGGGTTGGAGTTTCCAGCGCATAGAGTATGCCACCCATCGGCGGCGTCGCGAGACAAGTGGTGTCCGCATGCCAATCTTCGCCGACGACTTGTGTCGCGTCCGGTTCTTTCAGGATATTTACGACCTCGGGATGTGATCCCGTGCGGATCAAGTTTGGATGGACCAACAGATCACCGAACCGGCGACCAAACGCCATAAGGGTATCTTCGGTGAGTGATTGGTCGCGAAAGAAGATGACGAGGTTCTCGATCAATGCACCGCGAATTTCCGCGATCACGTCGTCCGATGGGTTTTGCGAGAGGTCGACGCCGGAAATTACACCGCCGCCGGCGCCAGCCAACCGGTCGACCGTGATGTGTCGATAACCTGTGGTGTTTCCATCCATGTAGGTGTCGCGGCGTGGGCCACCCTCCTGCACTTTGATTTGATCCGATAGAATTTAGTCTAGGGTGTTGGCTGTCGAATAGAAGGGCGCGCTTATACGTCTTCCCAATACTGGATCATGCGCCGCCGCATGGCATCGTCTGGCAAACGACCGCGACCGGCCGCCAAATTATCGATCATGTGATTTGGCTTGGACGTTGCCGGGATGACGCACGTGACAGCCGGATGGCTCATCACGAATTTTAGGAAAAACTGGCTCCACGTCTTGCAATCGAATTCCTGCGCCCAATCCGGCAAGCTTTCACCCGTGATTGAGGCGAACAGATTTCCGCCTTCGTAGGGACGATTTACGATAATAGCGATCCCGCGTTCGGCGGCTACCGGCAAGAGTTTGTCCTCCACCGCACGTTCCCCGATGGAATAAGCCATCTGCACGAAGTCTATGTCTTCGTTCTCCATGACAGCGACCAGATCGTCGATGGCGTGGCTGGAGTAATGAGTGATGCCGATATAGCGGAAAATGCCCGCGGCCTTCCAAAGACGTAGCGTCTCCAATTGGGTGCGCCAGTCGATCAAATTGTGAATTTGCATCAGGTCGATGACATTGGTCCGCATTTGGCGTAGCGATTCTTCCATTTGCGCGATGCCCCGGTCCCTTCCTTCGGTCCAAACCTTGGTCGCTAGGAAGGCGCGCCTCCGGTCTTCGGTCTCCGCGAGGAGGTCGCCGACGATGCCTTCGGCGCGACCGTACATCGGTGACGCATCGACAACACTGCCGCCAGCTTCGAACATGAGTTGGATTACTTCGCGTTGCGGGGCTCTCATGTCGGAGGTGTCAAAGACGTCAAATGCCCGCCATGTGCCCAAGCCAACCATCGGCAGTAGCTCACCGGATTTCGGGATCGCACGTTGCATGACAGGCTCCATCGCATAGGGCATTTCGGGTAGGCCAAGCGGGGCGACGCCAGCGGCCGCACCTTCCAGAAAATGTCGTCGAGTAACGTCGTATACAGTCATTGATTTAGGATCGATTGGCCTTGGGCGCGAAAATTTCGATTTACTGGCCGACCCCACGCAATGGGTGAAGGCCGACGGAGGTCCAATCATCTGGACAAAGGTCGACGAAGGCCTTGCTCGCCAGGGCGTGGTGGCCGACTGTTTTCGTTAGTGATTCGATGCGCGTAGCTTCGTTGGCGGCGGTACCGATGACGCTGAATTCGACCTGTTCGGGGACACCGATATTGCCGTAGAGGACTTCGCCCACATGTAGGACAGTGCCGAAGGAAATTGCGGATTTGTCGTCGGCAATTTGGGTTTCGTTGACGCGGATCAGTCGCTCGTTGGCATCCTGTAGTGCGGCGGCGGCATGCTCGGACATACCATCGACATCGATGGGAAAGATCGCCAGGACGGCATCGCCAATAAAGCGCAGAACTTCGCCGCCATTCGCGATTACGGCCCCAGCCGTTACTTCGAAATAGTCGTTCATGGTCGCTAGCAATTCCGGCTTCGTGACCGACTCCGCCAAAGGTGTCGAGCCACGCAGGTCGGTGAACCAGATGACGGCGTTGATTTTCTCACCGACGCCCAGCTTTATTTGATCCTGCAAGACACGGTCCCCGGCGCTGCGACTCAGATAAGCGTTCAGGACGTTGTGCGCGGTCTGTTCTTTGATGGTGACCTTGCAGGCGACGGCCAAGCGCTTCTGGATGCGCATTAGTGCGGCGATGTCATGGTCGCTGAATCCCGACTGCCGGTCTGTCAGCCAGGACGCGATCATTCCTTCAGCAATCGAATATGTGGTGGGTGTCCCTGAAAACGCGGACGCATTGATCAGATAGTCGGTCCCTCCCTCGTCCCGAAATTTTTCCAGGACGGCGAAGTCCAATAATGCGTTGTCGCCGGTGAGCCTGCGACGCTGGAAGACAGTGTCGGACTCTAGGACAACCGCGATTGGGCTTTTTTTGAATTCCTCAGTGTTCAGCATCTCGCCATGCAGAAAGGCTTCAGTGACCAGTCCCTCGTCCGGTTTCCAGGTCAGGCTCATGCCCGCGAATAGTGGTTGCAGAGTGGTGAATCCAATCGAGCCGCGCGAGATCGGAATACCGGCGGCGCGTAGTCGTTC
>CAJWTF010000175.1 GCA_913046825.1 uncultured Rickettsiales bacterium
TTACGAATAGTGACGCTTTGGGTGCCGGGTTTGGTTTGCTTCCTCCAACTTTCGTAGTCATAGAAAGAGTTTCGTTCCAGTTCCCCTATTTTTAGACCCGCACCCTTATACCCAAGAATATGCTTCATCTGCGATTTGATGGTGACTAACCGACCTTTGGTAATCCTTGTTCCAACATCCCCACTCCTCCAATCGGTATAGAGGTCCGTAAGTTCTTGGAGGGATAGACCAAAGAGTTTTTTACCCGACGAGACATTCGCCATCGTCTCCAAGTAGAGTTTTTCTGCCCTGTCGGTTGCTGCCTCAAAATCCCTCGTTTGGAGGGATTTTCGCAGATACTTCTTCTCTGCCGCAATCCACATACGGAACTGCCAAACATCACCAGATTGAGGAACACGGAGGATTTGTGCCTTACCACCAAAGATTTCGTGGTTTTGAGAACCCTTTGTTCCCTTGCTTACCCGTATCCGTTTTTTTGCCAATCCACACACCCGTTCTCACTACTCACCAGAGTAGTAACCAGAAGTTTGTAAAAACCTCTGTAACTCAAACAGGAATGTTATTAGAAATCAAGGGGTAAGTTTGTTATATGTAACAACTTTGTAACTAATATAATATTTATTATCAATGACTTATGAGTTTGTTACTACTCCCACTCGATGGTCCCGGGCGGCTTACTGGTGATGTCGTAAGTCACCCGATTGACGCCGCGTACCTCGTTGATGATGCGGTTGGCGGTACGGCCCAGAAATTCGTGATCGAAGGGGAAGTAGTCTGCCGTCATACCATCGCTGGAGGTGACGGCTCGAAGCGCGCAAGCGAAGTCATAGGTGCGCGCATCGCCCATTACACCAACGGTCCGCACCGGCAGCAGGACCGCGAACGCCTGCCAGATCGTGTCATAGAGACCTGCGTTACGGATCTCCTGAATGTAGATCGCATCGGCCTGGCGCAATATATCGAGCTTTTCGCGGGTGATACCGCCGGGGAGCCGAATGGCGAGGCCAGGGCCAGGGAACGGATGGCGGCCGACGACATCTTCTGGGATGCCGAGTTCGCGCCCAAGGTCGCGAACCTCGTCCTTGAAGAGTTCGCGGAGCGGCTCGACCAGGCTCATGTTCATACGCTCCGGTAGACCGCCTACATTGTGGTGCGACTTGATGGTGACGCTCGGCCCACCGGTGAAGGAGACTGATTCGATGACGTCGGGATAGAGCGTACCCTGGGCCAGAAAATTGGCCCCGCCAATCTTCGCCGCTTCTTCCTCGAAGACCTCGATGAACAAACGGCCGATGATCTTGCGCTTCTCTTCCGGGTCGTCCGTGCCTTCCAGCGCGCCGATGAACATGTCACTCGCGTTCCGGTACACCAACTTGATGTTGAATTGGTCGCGGAAGTTCTCGACCACCTGATCGGCCTCGCCCATGCGCAACAAACCGTGGTCGACAAAAATACAGGTGAGCTGGTCACCGATGGCTTCATGGATTAACACCGCAGCGACCGAGGAATCGACGCCACCAGATAGGCCACAGATAACATTGCCGTCGCCGACCTGGACCCTGATCTTGGCTATTTCCTCCTCGCGGAAATTTGCCATCGTCCAGTCACCGGTGCAACCCGCGATCTTGTGGACGAAATTGGCGAGGAGCTTGCTACCGTCCGGGGTGTGGACCACTTCCGGGTGGAACTGCACGCCGTAGAACGGCTTGCTTTCATGTGCGATTACCGCGAAGGGGGAGCTGTCGGAGGACGCGACCGCACGAAAACCTTCGGGTATGTCAACGATCTTGTCGCCATGACTCATCCAGACCTGATGCTTCTCGCCCGGCCTCCACACACCCTGATAGAGCGGGCAATCCTCCGCCACGTCGACGAAGGCGCGCCCGAACTCGCGCTCGGTCGTCTCCACCACGTCACCACCCAATTGTGCGCACATAATCATCTCGCCGTAGCAGATGCCGAGCACTGGCAATCCCATATCGAACAAGGTTTCGGGTGCGCGCGGTGTATCCGTCGCATGGACCGAGGCTGGGCCACCGGACAGAATCACCGCCTTCGGGTCGAATGCCCGAATGCTGTCTTCCGTGACTTTATTGAAGGGATGAATTTCGCAATAGACACCGCTTTCCCGCACGCGGCGAGCGATGAGCTGAGTCACCTGGCTGCCGAAATCAACGATGAGTATGCGGTCTGTCATGGGTGAGATCAAGATACCCAGAGATCGGTCCGCGTCAATGCAGTTATTTAGGAACAATCCCCTGAATAGTCTTATGCCGCCGCTTCACCATAATAGAGCTGCACCGTGTGTTTGGCTTGAGCGAAGAACAGCCAGCGTTCAAGCGCGATCCCGATCATGCCGGACACCAATGCAATCACCGCCAGCAGAATACCGAGGCCGCCGTCCGCCTGCAGCATCACCGCGGTCGCGACGAGGGGCAGGAAGAGGCCCAGCATTTGCGCGATTCGACGCAGGCGCTGGGCGTGCTTGCGGGCGATCTTAAAGCCCAACTCACGCATCAGGTAGTTCTCGGACGAATGCGGCGGGTCCATGAGGCGGACACTACCAAGCGCGCCAAGCCCTGTCGCCGTCTCTACCGTGTGCAGTTCCCGTGCGGTATCGATACCGCGCCAGTAGCTACCCTTGAGCGCCCAGGCGGCGATCAGGGAGAGGATCACTAGTATATCGCACCATTGCTCCGCCCCGCCGAAACCTCTGATCAAGACGTTGAGGAATAAGGCACCCGATGCCAGCGCGAACACGAGGTAGACCGGTATCGTCAGCGCGTGGTTCCATTGCCGGATTGTCTGCAGGCTCGCGTAAATTTGGCCGGTGCAGAACACGGTTGCGATCGCACCGACACACGCCAGCGCCGCGATCAATCCCGGCCAACTGCCCCGCGTCTCCTCGAGGAAAACCCAAGAGCCCGCATATAGGACCGCCGGAATATAGGTGAAGAGTGCGGCGACACCTTCGCGCGACAGCCAGGACGAGCGCCATTGGCTCATCGCCCGCCAGGCGCGTTCCGGATGCGCGAGATGGAAGGTCGAGCTCAGCAGCCCAATCGTGATCAAGACCAACGCCAATCCTATGGAGATAACGCCAAACCACATATCAAGCGGCAGCATGCCGTGCGGCGCCGCCAACGCGATCAGGAAAAGCAGGCCATAGCCCGCGCCTGCCGATGTGGTGAAGAGGATAACTGATGAAGCTGGATGCATTGTATTATCTCCCCTTAGCGCGACAGCATCTGGTCGACCCAGCCGAGGAAACCACCCTCGGGCTTAATCTCTTCCAGGCGTTCCGGAGCTCCGATATCCGACGCTTGTTTCTTCGAAGGTCGCGGCGGCAAGTATTTGTTGGTTGGCTGGTAGCCCATCTCTGGCATCAGATCCATGCCGCCCCGTGACGCCACGAGCTTCGAGACATTGGATTTGGGATCGGCGAAATCGCCGAAGTGGCGGGCATTTGCGGGACATGTCGAGACACAGGCCGGGACCCGCTCGGCCTGCGGGATGTTGTCGTTGTATATCCGGTCGACACAGAGGGTGCATTTCTTCATCACCCCTTCCGAGGCATCCAATTCCCGAGCGCCATACGGACAAGCCCAGGCGCACAGGCCGCAGCCGATGCACATATCCTCATCGACGAGCACAATGCCGTCTTCATCGCGCTTATAGGAGGCTCCTGTCGGACAGACGGTGACGCATTGGGCATTTTCGCAATGGAGGCAGGATTTCGGGAAATAGACAGTCCGCCCATCTTCGCCGTCGCCCGTCTCGAAGCCATGAACGCGATTGAGCCAGGCTCCGCTCGGGTTTGCTCCATAGGCGTTTTGGTCGGAAAGCGGAGCCGGATGGCCACTGGTATTCCATTCCTTACAATTCACCACGCAGGCATGACAGCCAACACATGTATCGAGATCGATAACGAGGCCGAGGCGTTTTTCGCTGCGTTGTTGGGGAAGTGATGTCATCAGTCGTCTCCTCCCGCGTTGGCGCCATCAGGTGCGCCGTACCTCACCGTATCCGGTCTCGACACTACACCTGGGACGATCGGCAAGGCCGGGAATTGCGGTTCCGTAACACCTGCTTCCGCCGGCGCCTTCTCCAGGCTGACCCGCAGATCATACCAAGCTGCCTGCCCCGTCACCGGATCGGCACAGGCATAGCGATAGCCGTTCTCGCGCGCCGGCAGCAGATCGTCGATCAAATGGTTCATCAGGAAACCATTGTTCGATTCCTCGGCATCTTCCGCCAAGTTCCAAGCACCCTTGCGCTTACCGATGGCGTTCCAGGTCCAGACCGTGCGGCTATTGACCCCGTCCATCACGCGGGCAATCGCCTTGATCCTGCCGTGACGGCTTTTGAGATAGACCCAATCGCCAGTCTCGATCCCTTTCGACGCCGCTAATTCAAGTGGTATATAGAGCGGGTTCCAGCCGTGGATTTGCCGCAACCAGGCGTTCATCGAGCCCCAAGAGTGATACATCGCGGCGGGGCGCTGGGTGATCGCATGCAGTGGGAATTCCGCTTCGTCGATCACCTCGTCCTCGAACGGCGCGTACCAAATCGGCAACGGATCGAAATAGGCATCGACCCGAGAGCGGTGTTGCTCTGGCGGTTGAATATCGCCATGACCGCGCGCCGCCAATCGGAACTTCTGCATCGGCTCGCTGTAAAGCTGCAGGATGACCGGATCAGCGGTAGGATTGAAACCGAGTTTCGCAGAGAGCTCCAAGTAATCCTTATTCGCGTGCTTGAAGTAGAGCTGATTGGGCTCCAACTCGTGACGCCAGAAGCACCCGTTCGCAATATATTTCTCGAGTTGATTCGCGTTCGGAGCACCTTTCCCCGATTGCAAACCATCTTCGCCTCGCCACCCCATCAGCGTGCCGACGCCCGGTGTGCGCTCGTGGTTAACGATGTAGTCGGCATAACCGCCTGGGAATTTTGCGCTGCCGTCCTCGTTGGTCATACCTGGCAAGCCAAGGCCGACACCGATTTCAAGCAGTATTTCCTGGAACTGGCGGACGTCGCGGTCCAATTCGACTACCGGCTGGCGGATAGAATCCGCCGCCCCTTCGGACCCCGATATCGGTCGGTCCAGCATTGAGATCGCATCCCATCGCTCGAGATAGGTCGTGTCCGGCAAGATCAAATCCGCATAGGGCACCGTCTCTGAGAAATAGGCATCGGAATAGATGATCTTCGGAATCTTGTATTCGCCGTCCTCGCCCTTGGCGGTGAGCATATCGATGGTATCGCTCGTATTCATCGAGGAGTTCCACCCCATATTCGCCATGAACATGAACAGCACATCGATCGGATACGGATCGCCATTATAAGCGTTCGTGATAACCGTGTGCATCATGCCGTGACACGCGAGCGGCGCATCCCAAGAGAACGCCTTGTCGATCCGCAACGGATTTCCGTCCGCATCGACCACCAAATCCTCAGGGCCACGTGGGAACCCCAGCGGAGGGCCGCCCATGGGTTTACCGGCCTCGACTGTACCTGGCTTGCCGCCCGGTGTCGGACCAAAGGGCGCCGACCGCGGGAACGGCGGCTTATAGCGGAAACCGCCCGGCACATCGATACTGCCAATCAGCATCTGCACCAGATGCAAGGCGCGACAGGTGTGGAAGCCATTGGAATGAGCGGAGATGCCACGCATAGCGTGGAACGCCACGGGGCGCCCCACCATCTGCATGTGCTGGCGTCCAGCCCAATCGGTCCACGGTTGGTCGATGACCACTTCTTCCTCGAACGCGACATGAGCAATCTCAGCGGCAAGCCGGCGGATCGTTTCAGCCGGTATACCGGTACGCCCAGCGACGTTAGCCGGGGAGTATTCCTCGCGCAGATAACGCTCCGCCAGGATATGGAAGACTGGTTTCGCAACCCGACCGTCCGGCAAGGTGAACTCGCCCTTCATCGCTGGTGAGACATCCGGCCGCAGAGCGCTGGCGGCACTTTGCGTTTCCTGATCCCAGCACAACGGATTGCCGTCGTCGTCGCGCGCGAACATCCCGTCATCGGCGCCGCCCAGATTTTGCACGACCAACCAAGGAGAGTTCGTGTACCGCACAAGGTAGGGCAAATCGACTTTACCGGCCTTCAGTAATTCATGCACAATGGCCAGCGCGAACAACCCATCGGAGCCGGGAGCGATGCCAACCCATTCGTCCGCGATGGCGGAGTAGCCCGTGCGCACCGGATTGACCGAGACGAACTTCGCACCGTTGGCTTTTACCTTACCGAGGCCGGTCTTGATCGGATTGCTGTCGTGATCCTCGGCCACGCCGAACATCATGAGATATTTGGTGCGTTCCCAATCGGGCTCGCCAAATTCCCAGAACGAGCCACCGATGGAATATATACCGCCGGTCGCCATATTGACTGAACAAAAGCCGCCATGCGCCGCATAGTTCGGCGTGCCGAATTGCGTCGCCCACCAACCGGTCAGCGCCTGGCTTTGATCCCGCCCAGTGAAAAACGCGAGCTTACTCGGGTCTTCCTCACGGATCGGCTTCAGCCAATCAATGGCAGTCTGGATCGCTTCTGACCACTCGATCTCCTTGAATTCGCCGGAGCCTCGCTCGCCGACCCGCAACAGCGGCTTAGAGAGCCGTGCAGGTGAGTATTGCTGCATGATGCCCGCCGAACCTTTCGCGCAGAGCACACCCTTGTTCACTGGGTGGTCAGGGTTTCCCTGAATGTAACGAACTTTACCGTCCTTCAGATGCACCTTAATGCCGCAGCGGCAGGCGCACATGTAACAGGTCGTTGTTTTAACTTCGTCCGTCACTTTTG
>CAJWTF010000176.1 GCA_913046825.1 uncultured Rickettsiales bacterium
TCCATCATGCGGGTTTACAGCCTGTGATGTGTTGTAGGATGTCGGGGATGAACTCTTGGACTTTCACGTCCTCGAAATCGCTCTGGTGGTCAGGATCGACACGCAGCATTCTTTCAGTGGTTTTTGTAGCGGTGATATCGGTGCGTCACGATGTATGGTCCATTCGTAGGTCGGAAATCCGAGAGAACGGTATTTCTCATTGAGACGATCGACGGATTTTACCGGTCTCATGTGGGGCGCCCTTGCCAGGGTGAGTATATTCAATGCGAGAGGTGTCACCGGCGCAGGCAAGTAACTCAGCTTGTATTGCCGCCACTGCACGTCCAAAGCAAAAGCAGATTAGTCCGCGGCGGAGAGAGGGTTCTGCGGCAGTGAAATGGTGGTGCCGAATTTCTTTGTGCGCCACGTCATGTCGTGGTTGATGAAACTGGTGGGTTCGATGAACTCGTGGCGAACGTCGCTGCCGTCGAATGTCCATTTCAGATAACCAACCCGCCGGACACACCCATCGTTTTTAAGGCTCGGCGTGATAAAGGCCGTTGTCGGACACCAGATAAGATCGAGACCCTCGACGCTCGTGTAACGGTAGCGGTGCAAATGGCCGGAGGCGACGAAGCGGACCTTATGGGCGGACAAAAGCTTGAGCAACCGCGCGCGTGGTTCCGGCAGAATGGCCCATTTGCTTATGTCTTCGTCCGGTGTTTTTTGATAGAGCGGCTTGTGACTAAAGAGACCGGTTGTCCGTCCGTTTGAATTGGCAAGGGCGTCCTCGAGAAATTCCCATTGTCGACGTTCTGCGCCGAGATTACTGCCCAATAATTCACTATTGATACCGATGAGCCGCCAGTCCTCGATGTCCTTAATAAAACGGTCATCGCCGAAATAACTCTTCCACGTATTCAAGCGGGCATCATTGACAGGTTGCTTTAAGCGTGGATTGTCGCCGGGCTCGCCCACATCGTGATTGCCAGGAATGGTGAGGTAGGGAAGGCCCAGCCGTTCGGCTTCTTGATATGCATATTGAATATCACCCTCAACGTCGGGGCCATTGAAGGAAAAATCCCCGGTGTTGATGACAAGGTCTGGCCGAAGCGCCTGCATCTCGCTGACAAAAGTTTGCCAATTGTCATCGAAATAAGCATGGGTTGGACTCAAATGCGTGTCAGATACTTGAACAATGACATGGGTCATCGTCTACGGGGCCCGACGGCTTGTGGCATGTTAATTCCCCGGTTGCTGTTACGTGGATCGCTCAGTGTTGCGAGACACTGCCGCAAAAAAAACAGGAAAACAAATCATTGGACTGGTTATTGCTAAAGTTAAACTAACCCTAACAAGCCTAATGCTCGATAGACACTCGCCCGTCCTATCCCCCGTATCCCTATTTCCTCCCCAATTTTTCAATTTCTATTTCACTTGGCTACAATGTACAGGATGATTTGTTACTCATTTCTTAAATTTATCCGGAAGCGCCTTTTTATGCGCAGGTATTTAATATCTCTCTGTTTTACAACAAAATATTCCCCATTACCCACATGCCATTGGTCCATCAAATATTCTGGTGACCCTCGCGTTTTTCTGGGAAGTGCAGGGGTGTAAGCTGGTTCACAAGAGCCCCAATCCGTTAGGTGGATTAACCCAAATAAAAAAGCCGCCGCAGCTTCCGCCGGATGGCAATTGGACTGGTTACCTCTATAGGGCGGGCTAGTTTCAGCATCAGATGAAATTCATTGGGAAGACTGAATATGACCGCGCCGCTCCTCTTTACGCCGATGACGATCCGAGATGTGGAAATGAAGAACCGCGTTGTAGTGGCACCGATGCACCAATATGCCGCCGAAAAAGGATTTCCGACCGATTGGCATCTAATGAATATCGGCCGGTTTGCTGCCGGGGGGGCCGGTTTGGTTTTCGTTGAATCAACGAAAGTCGATCGCCGCGGATGCGGTACTGTCGGCGATACTGGGATTTGGGACGATAAGTTTATCCCGCATTTTAAACGATTGGCGGATTTCATTCGAGCGCACAACTCGGTCCCGGCGATCCAATTGGGACATTCCGGGCGCAAGGCACGGCGGTTCCGTCCCTGGGAGGGTGGGGCACCCCTGACTGAAGCGCCGGAAGGTTGCGATGATTGGGAAGCCTGGGAGCTGGTCGCGCCGAGCGGCTTGCCCGGCGGCAGGAACGATCCGGATCCCCGCGCCTTGACCAATGCGGAAGTCAAAGACCTGGTGCAGATGTGGGGTGACGCTGCGCGGCGGGTCGATGAGGCCGGGTTTGATGTCCTCGAAATTCACTCCGCCCACGGATATCTGATCCACCAATTCCTCTCTCCGCACGCCAATGTCCGCAATGACGAGTATGGTGGCTCTGAAATCAACCGGATGCGCTTCGCCATGGAAGTGACCGAGGCCGTGCGCGCCAATTGGCCCGACGGTAAGCCACTCTTCATGCGTCTTTCCGTGGAAGACAATGTGGGCTGGGGTCCCGATGAGAGCGTGGCCTTGGCGAAGCTTGTTGGCCCCATGGGGGTCGATGTGATCGATTGCAGCTCCGGCGGTATGATGGGCAGCCCCGTCGTCGGTGCGGATATGCGGCCGGGATATAATTACCAAGTTCCTTATGCGGAGAAGCTCAAAGCGGAAAGCGGCGTCATGAGCATGGCTGTAGGCATGATCGTCCATGCGGATCAGGCGGAAGAGATTTTACAGAAGGGGCAGGCGGACTTAGTCGCCCTGGCGCGGGAAATTCTATACAACCCGAATTGGCCGATGGATGCGGCGCGCAAACTGGGCGTGGAACGGGACTTCGAAAGCGTGCCGCCACAACAATCCTATTGGCTCTCCAAGCGCGCCAGTTCGATCCAAGACATGATGCCGTCTACTTATCAGGTCGGGATTGACGGGAAGGGATAGCGACCATCTCCCGCAAGCGGGGGAAGGTTGGGTTGAGGGCACTTTACCGCGGAACCACGTAGTCAACGTCTTCCCGGTCCCATGTGTCTGATGTGATGCCGGCGTCGCGCAATACTTGCTTTTGCAACTTGCCCGTTGGTGTCTTGTCCAACGCGTCGACATATTCGATATAGCGGGGAACCGCGTAACGCGGCATGCGCTCGACACACCAATCGAGAATTGACGTCGGTTCCACATCATTGCCAACGGAAACGACACATGCCTTTACCTCTTCCTCGCCGCCCGCATCCGCATCGCGCACGCCGATGACGCAGCTTTCGGCGACTTCCGGGTGATTGTTGATGACTTGTTCGACTTCGAAGGCCGAGATGTTTTCGCCGCGCCGCCGAATGCAATCCTTGATGCGATCGATGAAGAAGAGCCGCCCCTCCTCGTCGAAACGTCCGGCGTCGCCGGTGTGGAACCATAGGTTCCGCCAAGCTTCAATCGTGCGCTCCGGCATATTATAATATCCCTGCATGAAGCAGGCGGGTTGGGTCGGTCGAACAACGATTTCGCCGACCTCGCCTTTTGGCATTTCCTCGTCAGTATTGGCGTCGACGATCTTTACTTCGAAGAAGTCGTCATCGATATGTCCGGCACAGCCCGCCATGACCGGGTCTTCAAGTTTGCCGTAGGCGGGTATATTGCACTCGGTCATGCCGTAGGCCTGCACCAGACGCAGGCCAAAGCGTTCCTCGAATGGGGCACCCCAATCTTCGCCAATCGGGACAGCGACCATAGAGCGTAGATCGTGATCTTTGTCGTAGGGGCTCGGCGGTTGGCGGAAGATGAACTCCGGAATCACACCGAGGCCATACGTTAAAGTTGCTTTGCTGGCGCGAATTTCGTCGAGCCAGGTAGTGGCGGAGAATCGGCGGATCACATGGGCGCTCGATCCATAGACCAGACAAGACGTAAGTTGCAACATCAGTCCCATCGCATGGAAGAACGGCATGCAGATGAACATGCAGTCTTCGGGTGTCATCTTCAGCGCGCGTCCGGCGCCGAAGCCGAATAAAACGCTGTGCGCATGAGGCATCAGAGTGCCTTTGGAGGGGCCGGTCGTGCCGGACGTAAACATGATCATGCAAATGTCGTGGGCCTTGGCCTCGACAACGTCTTCGGCCCGCGCTTGCGTCTCCAACAGATCGGCGAATGCAATAGCTCGGCTGCCGGTCAACGGTTCACCTTTCCCCTCGATGGAGACGGTGGCCTTAATATTCAGTCCGTCGATGGAGATGGTGTCGAAAGCAGGTCGCAGCTCATCGCCAACGAAGGCAGCGCAAGGTTCTATATTCCGGATTTGATGCTCTAGAAAAGCACCTTTCAATTCCGTGTTGATAGGTACGAAGATCGCGCCGCGTTTGTGGACAGCGACCATGGCTAGCAGAAACGCTTTGCTGTTGTACATCATGCCGACGACTCGGTCGCCACGATCGATCCCTAGACCGGCAAGCGCGGACGCCAACGCATTCGTCGCTGTCTCAAACTCGGCGAAGGTCAGGATATCGCCGTCGGAAAAGGTGCAGAATATTCGGTCGCCGTACTGTTCCGCCCGGCGGCGTACGAATTCCAAATAAGTCCAGGATTGACGAGGGATATCTATCATTGCCGCTAACTCTCCCTAGATGATGCCCGCTTCCAACCCGGCGGCCATCGCCATGCCAAGCTCCTCGCAAGGCTCAATAAATGCGTCCTGCCAATCGCCCCGCATGATCAAGGGCTCTTGCACCGCTTTCCAGCGAAGGCCTGTTACGATGGTCTCCACCCCGCGGCGCGTGCCGGTGCCGTCATGCCCTGCACGTATATAAAGAGCATAGGGCGTCCCCTGCTTGGCTTCGAGGCAAGGGTAGTAAATTCGGTCGAAGAAATCCTTCAACGCGCCACTCATGTACCCGAGGTTTTCGGTTGTCCCGAGAATAATGCCGTGGGCCGCCATCACATCATCGGCGTCGGTATCGAACGGGCTTTTCGCAATAATATCCACGCCCGCAATATCTAGGTTGGTGGCACCGCACACCACTGACTCCATCAACCGAGCGGTATTCGGTGAAGGCGCATGGGCGACGATGAGAAGTCTTTTGTCCAACATAACTGACGCGTATGGTCGGCGAACATTTCCGCAAACGCAAGCGGCGCGCTTCAATAAGGAATTTATCTGTCGATGAAGAATAATTCGGTCTTTACCCTCGCCTTTCTTTATACCGCTTTAGGTTGTTTCGGTGTTTCGGCGGAACCGGTTCGTTTCGTCGTCGTTGGTGACTTACCGTATAGCGAAGATCAAGCGCGTGTGCTTGAGAGCGAAATTCGCCCGGCGATCGCGGCCGGGAATTTCCCCTTTGCTATTCATCTCGGTGACTTCAAGGCCGGCGGTGCTGATTGCACGGAAGCCGGCCTCATTTCCGCCCACGACCGGATCATTAGCTTGATACCGGGTCGGGTTTTTTATACGCCGGGCGACAACGATTGGACGGATTGCGACCGCGACAAGCTGAACAACCCGATATCGGAAATGAAGCGGCTCACTCGGTTGCGGGAAGTGTTCTTTACCGAACCAGTACCTGTTTCCGATGTGTGGCGATATGAGGCTCAGTCCGGGTATCCGGAGAATGCGACTTGGCGACACGACGGCATTCAATTTGCGACCCTTCATGTCGTAGGCACGAATAATGGGCGACGGGAAATCGAGCTAGACGACAAATCGAAGGCACTCGATGCGGTTGATGCGCGCGATGCGGCCAACTCGAAATGGCTGCAGGCGGCTTTTGCAGCGGCATCTAAACCAGATGTAAAGGTGTTGGTCATCGCCATGCAGGCTGATATCAGCCGGGTAAATTGGACGCGTGACTGCAGCCGTAAGTATCGTTCTAAATGCGATGGGTTCGGAGCCTTGCGCGATAATCTGATGTCGCAGAGTGCGGCACTGAGGAAACCGGTTCTCCTCGTTCATGGCGATACCGGGCGATTATGCATCGACCGCGCATTCGGCGGCGAGCGGGCAGCAAATCTTTGGCGTTTGAACTCCGCCGGGGATTGGGTCGTCGATGCAGTCGTCGTCGAGGTGGATGCCGCGTCTGCGAAAAAACCGTTCGGCTTTCGACGGCTCTTGAAGGGAGCGGTGTTGCAGGCGGCTTGTTAGATCGTTTTTGTGGAGAGCGGAATTCATGACGATATCGGTGACGGGTGGTACCGGTCTGATCGGATTGGAAGTGGTGGCACAACTGCTGAGGCGGGGCGAGCAGGTTATCGTTCTGTCGCGGGGCAAGCGGGAAATCGATGGGGCCAGCGTCGTCCAAGGAGGCATTCGCGAAAGGGGCGCTGTCGAGGAAATAGTGCGTGAATGCGGTGTCGACCGGATCATTCATCTGGCGGCATTTCTCAGCGAAGATTGCGAACGCGAGCCCGGCATCGCCATGGAGGTCAACGTGAACGGGACGTTAAATTTGCTCCACGCAGCGGTGGCGTGCGGGGTTCGCTGTTTCGTCTTTGCCAGTAGTATCGCGCTTTATGGACCCGGTAACATCGTCTTTGCAGGGGATACACCGCCCATCAGTCCTGTCTCATTATATGACCAGACGAAACAACTTGGCGAAGCACTCTGCGCGCGCTTCTGTGCGTTGCATGGGCTCGATTACGTGGCGCTGCGTTACGGGGGTGTCTTCGGGCCTGGGGGAGAGGTTCGCGGCAGTGGGATGTCCGGCCTGCGGCACCTCCTGAAACAAACCATGTGGGG
>CAJWTF010000177.1 GCA_913046825.1 uncultured Rickettsiales bacterium
TGCTAATTTTAACTACGTCCGATGCATTTTTTGCATATTAAACTCATTAAAAAATAGGCTGGGTGCTGTCAGGCCGGACGAACGCAATCTCGTCTCAGTTTAGCAATCAAATGTGGCGATTTATACAGTAGAAAGTTGCTGTCATTCGACTAGGGCAGCTTTTCTTTTTCCGTTAAAGCCCCCTCGTGAGATAAGATGACGTTCGTGATTGAAATGATTATGGATCGAAGCATTAATTGAGGCGAACTTCTGCGGGGTCTTTACGTCCTGGAATTTCGACAGAGCGCTTTTTATACTCCCGCACCTCCACGATGTGCCTGCATCGAATTGCTTATAAGGGCGACCGGACAGTTTGCGCTGGCTTGCGCAAGTCTTTTTCGTTGACCCTCCATCTGTTGCAGGACCTCCCTTGCGAGTGCTAGTTGCAAGATGCCAATTTCTGTCTGATTTTCAAACTAGTCGTTTGGCGGAAGCGAATTCACATGAAATATATTTTGGTGGCGTGTGTCATTACCGTGTCTTCGATAACCCTTGGCGTGACAACGAATGCGCACGAAAACGCTACCGGTGTAGTTAAAGAACGTATGGGTCTTATGAAGGGTCTCGGTAAATCGATGAAGGCCCTCGCGCGAATGATGCGGGGAGGCGATCCTTATGATGCCGACAAGGTCAAAGTGTTGGCTAAACAGCTAGGCGATCACGGTAGCATCACCCTCACAAAACTGTTTCCGGAAGGCAGTCTGCAGAAGCCTACCGAGGCGCGCCTGGAAATTTGAGAGTTGGGAGAGGTTTTCCGCCTTGGCAGAGCAGCTGACCGACTATGCCAAGGCCTTGGAAGAAGCGGCGGACAATGAGATGGCAATGTCACGATCAGGCATGGACAGAAGCATTATGGGCCAAGGCAGTGGCAGAGCAATGGGGTCCGGTCGCGGCCCCATTATGCCGGGAAATACCAAAGGACCATCGCCTGAGCACTTGACCGAGATGTCGCCGAAAGTGGCATTCATGCGCATTGCGCGTAATTGCTCCGGCTGTCATCGAGTGTTCCGGCAGGAAAAATAGGATAAAGGCGATTGAGGCTTACTGGCATCTTAGTTTGATATGTCTCACGTCCGCTTATAGCCTGCGCTCCGTTATGCAAATGGTTTCAATCACATTCGTATAGGCTTTGAAAATGCTCTATTAGTTGATGAGCAAAGCGTGCGGCAGCAACCGGCATTGTGCGCCCGCGAAGCTGGCCAAAATAGAGTAGACCCGGCGGAACATCTTGCGTGGCGACTGGTCTGCTGACAATTTCTAAATCATCGTTACCCGCCGGCAAACCGATGGGAATCTGAAATGCAATTATATTTTCGGCGATCGCGTGGCTCCGCAAGAACTCAAAACTATCGGATACGACAACAGGATCTAACGACAGAGATGTCCGGCGAATAGCGGATTCTAGCAATTGCCGTACCCCAAATTCTTCTGTCGGAAGTGCCAAGGGAAATTGGAGACATTGCCGCAACCGAAGTCTCTCCTTCGCCGCCAGCGGATGGCCCTTGGCCATCACCGCATGCAATGGTTGTCGAATTTTTAGTAAGGTCTGAAATTCAAATAAGCGAATTGGCTCGAAGACAAGCAATAGATCCGCACTGAAGTCCGTAAGGGCTTGCTCTGCGGCCGCCCGGTCACGCAGCAATACACTAAATGTTACCGCTGGATGCTCTTTACGATAGACAGCAATTTGATCCGGCAGAAAGAATGACAAAAGCGCCTGACTACAGGCAATAGAAACGTGGCCACGCCGCTCGCCGGTCAAATCAGCGATCTGACTCTTCACCCTTTCCATATCGGTGAGTTGCTCGCGGATGTGATGGATCAAGATTTCGCCAGCTGTGGTGAGGCGCACCCCGCGGGCGAGACGTTCAAAAATGGGTACGCCGAGTTCCTCTTCCATAGCCAGGATTCTGCGGTTAAGGGCCGTAGATGTGATTGCAAGCGTTTCCGCTGCCTTTCTTATCGAACCGGCCCTAGAAACAGCGTCGATATAAGTCAAAGGAAGAAGGTGTCTCATTGCAAGGACTTGCCCATTAGTGATGCGTTTTATGCATCAGATAGAGCCAATAATATCAGTATTCAGGAGCGCTCACAATTGATCTAGTCGCATTTGTACGATGATTTTGCAGATGTAGCATGAGTAACGACCTTCCATTCGATTTACACTCATTAAGAGCCGCCTATTCCTGCGGCCTCGACGTCGCCGAGGTCGTAGAGGAGGTTTATCGGCGGATCGAGAATGTGGGCGACCCTGGCATTTTTATCGCGGTCCAAGACCCAGAAGTCGTTCTAAAGGAAGCGGCAGCCCTCGACCGCGCGCTTCTTGAGGCTATGCCTCTTTGGGGCATCCCCTTCGTTGTGAAAGACAATATTGATGTTGGGGGGATGCCGACGACGGCGGCTTGCCCTGATTTTGCCTACGAAGCCAAGGAAGACGCCTTCGTCGTCGAACGCCTCAGGAAGGCCGGCGCGCTCTTGATTGGCAAAACCAATCTGGATCAGTTCGCGACGGGCCTGGTTGGGATGCGAACACCCTACCCGGCACCCCGCAATGCTATCGATCCAGAAGTTGTGCCAGGCGGATCCAGTTCCGGCTCTGCCGTCGCGGTCGCGCAAGGCTTGGTTACATTCTCGCTCGGCACGGATACGGCGGGATCGGGACGCGTACCGGCTGCATTGAACGGCATCGTCGGACTAAAACCTTCGCTCGGTGCATTGTCCAACCGCGGCGTTGTTCCGGCTTGCCGGACGTTGGACTGCATATCGATATTTGCGCTGTCCGCTGACGACGCATTCGATATTCTGAAATCGACCGCGGCACATGATTCCCGAGATGCGTACTCGCGAGTGTACCCGGCGTTTCGGCGAAGCGGCATACAATCTCAACTTCGTGTGGGCATACCCGCTAGCGGAACCATCCGGTTCTTCGGCGATAAGTTCCAACAAAAATCATTCGACCAGACTATCGACACGCTTCGCAATCAGGGGGCCGAAGTCTCAGAAGTCGACTTTCAACCTTTCTACGCCGTGGCGGAGCTCCTATACGACGGCCCTTGGGTGGCTGAACGCCACACGGTCATCGAAACGCTCTTGGCGCAAAATCCCGACGCCGTGCACCCTGTAACCCGCCAGGTTACCGAGGTCGCGCAGCAATTCTCCGCGACGGATACCTTTCGCGCGATATACCGGCTGCGGGAATTGTCGCACGAGATTACAGCGGCGATGGCGGAACTCGATCTTATCTGCGTGCCCTCGGTTCCTACGTTCGTAACGCGGATGGAGATCGAAAACGATCCCTTCGGTCCGAACGCGCAGCTCGGAACCTATACCAACTTCGTCAATTTGCTGGATCTCTGCGCCATTACCGTACCGGTTACTCAACGTGAGGATGGCCGCCCCGGCAGTGTTACGTTGATCGGCTCGGCTGGTCGCGACAGCGCGCTCGCGGCCCTTGCCGCCTCCCTCCAAGAGACAACAAGACCGCCGCTCGGTGCGATGACATGGCCGTACCCGGAACCCGCTTGCGTCGACTGTAATCTGGACGCGGATGAACTCGCCATCGTCGTAGTCGGCGCTCACATGTCGGGACTACCTCTCAATAGTGAGTTGACCCGCTTAGGTGCACGATTTCTGCGCGACACGATGACGCTTCAGAAATACAAACTCTTTAAACTTGCCGGCGACCCGCCTGCACGGCCAGGTCTCGTTCGGGATGCGGAAGGGTCAGCGATTGCTGCTGAAGTTTGGGCCTTGCCCAGCCAAGCCGTCGGCAAATTCCTTCAAAGCATACCCGCACCCCTCGGCATAGGGTCGATTTTTCTCGAGGATGGTTCGACCGCGCTTGGGTTTCTCTGCGAAGCGATCGCGGTGAAAGACGCCGAGGACATAACCCATTTTGGAGGATGGCGGGCATACCTCGCCTCTCCCTCATCCAACTTGCAACCTGACAAGGAGCCCTAACATGAAACGTCGTGTATTTCTTAAGAATGTCGGCATAACCGCCGGCGCTTCGATGATCCCCTTCCTGAAGTATTTACCGGCCGAAGCGGCGGGACCAACCGATACGCTCGTCGTCGTCTCGGGTCACGGTATCAATAGTTTAGATCTGCATCGTAAAGGTACGAACCGGCCGAGCTATCAAGTAACCGTGAATATCTACGACCGTCTGGTTCGGTTTGGGGTGAAGAAACTTTCGGACGGATCGCTTGCTTACGACTCAGCAAAAATCGAGCCTGAGGTCGCGGAGTCCTGGACCGTCTCAGAAGATGGAAAGTCTCTGACGTTCAAGATTAATCCGAAGGCGAAATTCTGGGACGGCACACCGGTTACCGCACATGATGTGAAATGGTCATTCGATCGCGCCGTCAGCTTAGGCGGCTTTCCCTTCGTGCAGATGAAGGCGGGCTCTATGACAAAACCGGAACAGTTCGTCGCGGTCGACGATATGACGTTCCGTATCGATATTCCGGCTCCCTCAAAACTGACTTTGCCCGATTTGGCCGTGCCGATTCCGTTCATCATCAACTCTAAACTCGTCAAGAAGTACGTGACCGACAAGGACCCGTGGGGAACGGAGTTTCTACACAAGAATCCGGCTGGTTCGGGGGCCTATAAGCTAGCTCGTTGGGACCCAGGTCAACAGTTCGTCTATGAGCGGAACGAAGAGTGGGCGCTTGGCCCGCAACCCGGCGTTAAGCGGGTCATTGTTCGGGAGGTGCCGTCAGCCGCGACGCGCCGCGCGCTCACCGAACGCGGAGATGCGGATCTCTATATGAACGTGCCCGCTAAGACTTCGAAAGAATTCAAGGACGGCGGCAAGCTCTCGGTCTCCGGCGCGCCAATCGATAATTGTCTGCACGTCTTAGCCCTTAACCTAAAGCACAAGCCATTCGATAACGTGAAAGTCCGCCAAGCCGTCGCCTATGCCCTACCTTACAAGGATATCATATCGGCGGCTGCCTACGGTCGTGGCGTTCCCATGTACGGCGGCAAAGATAAGACGCCCGCCGAAGTCACGTGGCCCCAGCCTTTTCCCTACGACACCGATCTGGACAAGGCGAAGGCGTTACTCGCCGAAGCGGGGTTCAAGGACGGTTTTGAGACGACACTCTCCTTCAACCTTGGTCTCGCGGATTGGCAGGAAACGACGGCGCTCCTGATCCAAGAATCGCTCGCAAAAATAGGTATCAAGGCGAAGCTCGATAAGATTCCGGGCGCCAATTGGCGCACGGCCGCTTTGGTCGAAAAGCGGTTGCCCATGCATCTTGAGAACTTCGGCGGTTGGCTCAACTATCCAGACTACTACTTCTTCTGGGCCTACAAATTCGGCCACCTCTTTAATTCGTCGAATTATAAGAGCCCAGAAATCGAGAAGTTGGTCGACGAGACGCTGCATATGCAGGTAAGCGATCCGATGTACGCGGCGAATGTCAAAAAGATGATTACGATTGCCTTCGAAGACGTTCCGCGCATACCGCTCTATCAGCCTTATCTGGACTCAGCGATGCAGAAAAACGTTTCCGGTTATGCATCCTGGTTCCACCGGCAGCTTGACGTTCGCTCCATATCCAAGGGCTGACCAAGCCCCGTTATGAGCAACAAACTTATCCAAATTGGACGGCGGTTGGCTCAAGCCCTGCCGTCCGTATTTGGCGTGGTCGTCATCTCGTTTGTTCTCACCCGCGCCTTGCCGGGCGACCCCGCGGTCTATTTTGCGGGAGATATGGCGGACAAAGAGTCAATCGAGCAGGTGCGCCAATCGCTTGGCTTGGATAAGAGTTGGGCCGAGCAATTCACGATCTATGTGCGTAATCTGATAAATGGTGACTGGGGGACCTCGTTGAGCACCGGTCGGCCTGTAACGGAAGAACTGCTGACACGCCTACCGGCATCCCTGGAACTAACCCTCATAGGGCTCAGTCTAGCGATAGTTGTCGCCATACCACTTGGTGTCCTCGCGGCCACCCGTCCCGGTAGTTGGGTCGACCACCTTTGCCGCGTTGTGGTCACGGCCGGGGTTTCTCTGCCGACCTTCTTTACCGGGTTGTTTCTTGTCTATATCTTTTACTATTTGCTGGGATGGTCGCCCTGTCCGCTCGGCCGCCTCAATATCGTCTACCTGTCACCGCCGCACGTGACCGGATTCTATACCATCGACAGTTTACTCAATGGGGACCCGAAGATATTCGTTGCGTCGATTGCGCAATTGATCCTACCGGCAGCAACGCTGGGGCTCTTTGCGCTCGCACCGATCGCGCGTATGACACGGGCCGCCATGCTCGGCGCGTTGGCTAGCGATTTTATTCGAGCGGCTCGCGCCAATGGCCTTTCAAATCGTGTGGTCCTCGTCACCTACGCGTTTCGTAACGCCGCCCTGCCGGTGCTGACGACCCTCGGCATGGTCTTCTCATTCTTGCTTGGCGCAAACGTGCTCGTAGAGAAAGTGTTTTCTTGGCCAGGTATTGGCTCCTTCGCGATCCAGGCGTTGGTGGCCTCCGACTACGCCGCAGTTCAAGGCTTTGTCCTCGCGATGGCGTTGCTCTTTGTCTGCGTCAACCTGTTCATCG
>CAJWTF010000178.1 GCA_913046825.1 uncultured Rickettsiales bacterium
CACATTAACGTTAATTAAAGTTTACTTATCTGCCTGGGTACCATCCGACGGGCGTTAATATAGACTATCGACGTTCAGCGTTATCCCGCCTCGACACCGGCCACGATAGCGCGTTCCGCCAAATAATCCCGCGCCTCGTTCATATCTTCCAGACTGCCGAATGCGTTCATGTAATGACCTTTGAAACCGCTGGCTTCGATACGTTTGAACATATGTCCAAAATCGATATTCCCTTCACCCGGATTCATGTGAATTTCATACTCGCCCGTGCAATCCGCAATCCGCACCTCACCAAGGCGGCTCATATCCAGTCCGTCAATAAAACCATCGATACCGTCCGGCACGAGATGTGCGTGATTGACCGTGAAGGACCATTTCAAATTGGGCGAGGTTAGCCGTTCGAAATAGTATCGGGCTTCTTCCACCGTGTGAGCTAGATAATGAACCTCGGCCAAATCCGGCTCCCAGTTCATATTCTCCAGAAACAATGTCGCACCGACGTCCTCCGCGTAAGCCGCAGCCTTGGCGATATGGCCGACGGCTGCTTCCATTCGCTCTTCCTTATCGCCGAAATGATGCCCTGGGTGCACCACGACCCATTCCGCATTTAGTCGCACTGCGACATCGATATAAGCCTTGAGATAGTCGTCAACGGCTTCCGATAGAAAGGGTGAATATTCGGCGATATTGGCGCCGGAGAGCGTGTGCAGCCCAAGATGGATATCGGCCGCCGTCGCCGCTTCGCGAATAGCATTGCACCTAGCGGCATCGAAGGTGGTGAGGCCATTCGGCGTAATGTCGAGCTGAGCGTCAATATATTTGACCCCGCGCTCGGCCGCCCAAGTGACACCTTCTTCCAATGACACCCGGCGCCCCAAATCAACGCCGATTCTATCCTTTAAAGTCATTGCATTTTCGCTCCGAATTTTTCTTAGCATGAGTCGACCAAATCTCTATCTACCAATACTCGATTGATCGCGGAGTGAGCGCAATAGCTCAGCGAACTGAGAAAAAATTCAACCGCGAATCGATTTTCTTGAGTAAGCTTAAGCGATCCATTCTCCGATGTCGTGTAGATCTTCTGAAACGCCCCCGCGAATGCCTTTTGTTGAGCAGTAAGGTCGCCAGCTTCCAAAAGCATTTTTTTACCTTGGGGATAAAGAAGAGGCGCAAGATCAATACGCTGAAACAATTCACTTTATATCACAGGATCCGGACCAAACGTCGACACCTTGTCCAACAGAACGTCTGCGCACCCCGATAGTAACCCAACGGACCCAATTTTCGTGTCTATCGTTTCCTACTCATTGGATACCCCTGTACCGGAAAGTGAAATCCGGACGATCCACGGTATTCGTATAGAAAAAAATTTTTAAATAAATCCATTATAAATTGCTTTACAAACTACACGTTACCTTTCCCGGGGTTGCACACCACAAATTTCGCAAACCAACTTTGCAAAATTTGGTAATTCCGCTCTCACTTCCATTGCCGTAAGCAGATGCAGGAAACAATGATGGAGACCGGTGATGCCCAATCTCGCCCTGATCAGCCACGACCTTTGCCTCTGCGTCCAGCGCGCAGTCATCGTGCTCAGCGAGAAGTCCACTCCCCATGATCTCTGTTACATCAATCTTGCCGACAGGCCTGATTAGTTTCATGCGATATCCCCGTTGGGAAAGGTGCCATTGCTGCAAGTTGGCGACACGGTGATCTCCAAATCCGCGGTCATTTGCAAATCTTTGGACGAGATCACGCCCGGCTCCCTGCATCCGGACGATCCGCTACAAAAGGCGCAGCATCACGATTTGATCAAGTTAGCCTCTACCATCCTCAATAATATCGCTGGGTTTTATAAAGCCGACGATGCTGGTGCATTCCTAGAGAGGCGAGACCGACTGGTCGCTCGTTTCGGCTGGTTGGAGCAGCACCAGAACGCCACGCACTATTTTTCGGGTGCAGATTTCTTTATGGTCGATGCAGCCTTCGGACCGGTATTTTAGTATTTCGACACCTTCGAGCTGTCATGCAGCCTAGACCTGCTGTCTGGGTTCGCGAATGTCAGGGAGTGGCGCCATGCCCTTTCAGGTGGCGCTTCCGTGGCGGCAGCGGTCTACGACAAGTATCACGAGCGATTGACGACGCTCCTCGTCAATCGGAACAGCTATATATCCGCGATGGTTGACCGTCAGAGCCTCAGTCAAGCATTTCCAGCAGCATGTCATTTACCCGGTCAGGTGCCTCATACAATACCCAGTGGCCAACGTCCTCCAGGACCCGGAAATCAATATCTGGAAGGTAATTCCGCAAGATCGCCTCCCGCGCCGGCACATCGCCGAGAGAGTAAACGTCCTCGACACCCCAAATGCCGTAGAACCGCGCGGTGCAGTCGGGAAGTGCCCGAAGCAGAATATCGCTTTCGGGAACACCCTTGGCCCGGATACGGGTCCGCGACGTATTCGCATCTTGGAGGCGAAGAGATAGCTCGTCGACAACCGTTTCGTCATGGAACATGACGCCGCCGAGATTGTTACGATGAACGGCCTTTCGTGTCGACCAATCCATGTCGCGCGACAACCGCTGCATCGGCCGTTTATAGAGCACCGGCGCGTCAATCCCCATACCGCCCGCGCCAATCAATACGACCTTGCCGACACGGCCGCTGTGTAACGCCGCCATGTGACCTGCGTGGATACCACCGAAGGAGAAGCCGACAATATCGTAGTCAACATTCTTCCCAATGAGTTTTTCGATGTCTACGGTCATAATAACCGCGCTGTCGGCGACAACATCATCGAGCGGTGGAAATCCCGAATCGCCGTATCCCGGCATATCCGGCACCAACACTCGATAGCGCGCAGCCAAGACATCGATGTTGCGGATAAAATGCGTCCACGACCCCCAATCGCCGTGCAGTAGTACGACTGGCCGGCCGTCGCCCCAGCAGCGCCAAACAGTGTGGGTGCTCGCGTCTTCGGCGACCGGAAGATTGATCAGCTCGCAAGATGCCTCCAGGCGCTCGTAAATATCGTCGGTGCCGCTCAATATCCCTCAACGAATATCATATTGCCGAGCGAATTGTCGGTCCGGTCCTTGATGATGTTCTGGTAGTCGGCCGAATTGTACCACTTCTTTAAGGTGGTCATGTTCGGAAATTCCAAGACAACCATGCGCTTCGGTGCCCATTCCCCTTCCATGGGCTCGACATCACCGCCGCGCACCATGTACTTGCCACCATGTTTCTCAATAGTCGCAGGCACTGCTTCTTGATATTTCTTGAACCCTTCGGGATTGGTCACTTCAATATCGGCGATTAAATAAGCCGGCATTTATTCTCCCCCGTTCAGTTTGCCAACGTCCAGGATGAAGTCTAGCATCCCGGCCAAAATTGCAAGCCCGCACGCGCATTTTCGCGTTGGGCCGCCCGATCTGGAGGAACCCGAAATGACACTCGATCTTTATGCTTGGAATACGTCAAACGGCCGTAAAATCTCGATCATGCTCGAGGAACTGGGTGTAGCTTACTATTTCCACCCGATCAATATCGGCAAGGACGAGCAGTTTGCGCCGGACTTCTTAAATATCAGCCCGAACAACCGCATTCCCGCCATCGTCGACAGTGACGGCCCCGGTGGAAAGCCCTACTCGATGTTCGAATCCGGCGCGATGCTGATCTACCTCGCCGAAAAATTTGGAAAGTTCTATCCGACGGACGAAGTCAAACGCTACGAAACCTTGGTCTGGCTGATGTGGCAGATGGGCGGGGTTGGTCCAATGTTCGGCCAGGTCCATCACTTCGAGCGCGCCGCCAAGGAAGACGTGCCCTACGGCAAGAAACGCTACGGCGACGAAGCCCGCCGCCTTTATGGTGTCATGGACCGCCGATTGGCCAAATCGAAATATCTCGGCTGCGACGAATACACCATCGCCGATATCGCGACATATCCCTGGGTCGCGCGTTACGACTGGCAGAATGTGGACCTGGCGGACTTTCCGAACGTGAAACGCTGGTTCGATGAATTGAGCGCACGTCCAGCGGTCGACAAAGGCATGAACGTCTTGGCCCCGCCCGCTTAGTGAGCCAGATCGAGGCCAAACTCGCGGAGATGGGCTACGAATTGCCGGAGCCCTGGCCCTATCCAAGCCCAAACCGCACCGCGGTCGTGCAGGTTGGACCGATCCTCTATGTATCGGGCCACGGCCCCGGTTTGCCCGACCTTCCAGGCATTCGCCATAAGGGTAAGGTCGGCCTCGACGTAACGGTCGAGGAAGGTTACGCAACCGCCCGCGCCGTCATGCTAATGATCGTCGCCTCCCTGAAGCAATTCACCGGCGATCTGGACCGGGTGGAACGGGTCGTGCGGCTTTACAGCATGGTCAATGGTGGACCCGACTTCCGGGATTATCCAAAGGTGATCGATGGCGCCTCGGACTTCGTCTACGAGCTCTGGGGTCCTGAATTTGGGCAACACGCCCGCACCGCCATTGGCGCCGGCGGCCTGCCCCACGATATCGTGGTCGAGATCAACGGCGAGTTCGAGATCGCGGATTAGTTAGGCCTCGCTAACCCTTTGGCAGTCTCAGGGTGAGGTTTTTGTATGCAATATATCTATAAGCTCATGGTGAACTTGTCGAAGAATGAGCGAACTGCCAACTCAAGCGTCCCTGATCTTATCCAGCACCGGCAGGATGAAACTGCGGAACAAGTCCGGATTCTCCGACATCGGGAAATGGCCGATTCCTTCCATCACGATCGCCTGCGAACCCCTGATACGTGCAGCAGTCGCTTCGGTGCGCTCCGGCGTGCAGGAGGAATCGTATTCGCCCGATAAGAGATAGACCGGGCATTTCTCCGTATCGATCAGCGGCGAGCGGTCGTCGAAATCGCCGTCGTGCCAATAGAAGAACAAGTCGCCCTTAAAGATACCGGGGCCGCCCTGCATATAATGCCAAAGCGTCTCCCAGCGGTATTCATCCGGGCTCTGCGGCGCCACCTGTGCGGAGACAAAGGCCGAGGCAATCTCGCCCCCATGCACGTCAGGGCGGTGCAACCAATCGAGATCGTAATAGGCGTCCAACTTGTCCGAGCCTTCGAGCGCGATCACCGCCTTGAAATAATCTGCTTGTCCCAAGGCCAAGTGCAGAACCACACGCCCACCCATCGAACACCCCATGACGACGGGGTCGACCAATTCATAGGCGGCGCAGAACGCCATCACCGTTTCTTTATAGAGATCAGTGGTCAGCTTGTATTCGTCCTCGCGAAAGCCCGGCGGCGGGTTGGATTTGCCGTGCCAAGGTAAATCGAAGGCGATAACCCGGTAGTGGTCCGTGATCGTCTTGTCGCACAGAAGATGGCGGTATTGGCGTGCGTCGGATCCCGCCGTGTGCAGGCAGACCAACGGAATGCCCGACCCTGCTTCCTCGACATAAATCCGACACGGTTTGCCGTCTACTTCCATGCTGAAATAGCGCCCGGCGATCGGCTCGAATTCCGGCATGGCTCAGACCTCCTTCCGGCGCGGGCTGGCAATGACATCCTTGAAGTATTGAAGGTTCTGCATCAACGGCAGCAGATCGCCGTCGATCTTCGCTAATCCCTTGGGCAGCATGCTCCAAATATCGTGATAGTCGCGCTTCGGCATCGGCGACCAATGCTCCTCCCAGGTCTCGCGCGCGGCGCGGATCGTGAAACAACCCGTGTCGGTCGCCAAGCCACGCGGTGCCACGGATGCGACTTTTCCGTCGGCAATCGTGACCACATAATCCTTAGCGTCAATTCCCAAAAGGAACCTGAGATTGACCCAACGGCCACGCCGAACCAATGCGGTGTCGGCATTAACGCGCGTTTGCATATTTTCGAGCATTCTCCACCCTCCTATTGCTCATTTGAACTATCATGCGGGACGCGGATGTCGACACACTATAGGGGAACGATATGACTGAGTTTTTGAAGATCGAGAAAGACGGCCACATTCTACGGGTCACCTTAAACCGTCCCGAGCGCCGAAACGCCCTCTCAACGCCCATCTGTCATGGCTTAATCGATCTCCCGGCGCAGGTGGAAGCCGATATGGATATCCGCTGCGTAGTGATCACCGGTGCCGGCGAAGGCTTTTGTTCCGGCGCCGACCTCAAGGAACGCAAGGAGGGAGACGAGACAACACGATGGGATTACGTGGAGCTTGTTGACCGCGCATTGCTCGATATCGAAAAGATACCTGTACCGGTCATTTCCGCAGTGAACGGTCATGCGCTCGGCGGCGGCACGGAACTGGCACTCGGCTGCGATATTCGCCTCGCCGTAAAGCACGCCGATTTCGGCCTCACCGAGACCGGCATCGGCATCATCCCGACCGGCAGTATCGTGCGCCTGCTCCG
>CAJWTF010000179.1 GCA_913046825.1 uncultured Rickettsiales bacterium
CCTGCGAATGCCGATACCAAAAACCGGTGCCTTACCACTTGGCCACGCCCCAATCAGAGGCGGAAGATAAGGCGCTCGACGCGGTCCCGCAAGAGGCCGTTGATGAGATTTCTGCGGCAGGATAACGCGGCCCCGCAAAAGTATTGCCAACACTGATCGTAAGCTTATCGTTTCACCGCATGACAGAGGGGCAGGCAGATGAAAGCTGTTGTATTCATGGGCGACCAAAAGTTGAAGTTCATGGAATTCCCCGACCCAACACCCGGCCCAGGCGAAGCGGTGATCGAAATCATGGCATCCGGCCTGTGCAGCAGTGATTTAAAGATGTTCCGGTCAATCGGCGGTGCTGCGGCGCTCGGGCTGGTCGGCGACGGCACGCCGTTGATCGCGGGGCATAAGCCCTGTGGCATCGTGGCGGCGGTTGGCGAAGGCATGCCGGATGCGCAAGCCAAGGTCGGCGACCGGGTGATGGACCATCATTACAGCGGTTGTGGTGTTTGCAAACATTGCCGAGACGGCTGGTCGCAATTGTGTATCGACGGCGCTGTCGTTTACGGCGCAACCGGGCACGGCGCGCACGCGAAATAAATGAAAGTGCCGGCGCATACTTTGGTCAAACTCCCGGAATCTATGTCTTTTAAAACCGGCGCCGCCATTTCTTGCGGCACGGGCACCGCATATGGAGCGCTGAAACGGCTCCACCTCGCAGGGGATGAGACGATCGCGATTTTCGGACAAGGCCCGGTTGGTCTCAGTGCGACGCAATTGGCAAAGGCGATGGGAGCCCGTGTCATCGCCCTTGATATTGGCGAGGAACGTCTGGAACTTGCCCGGCAATTCGGTGCCGACGAGGTCATCGACCCTGGCAAGAATGACGTCGTTGAAGCCATTCGCAAGCTCACCCACGGTGAGAGAGCACATAAATCGCTGGATTGCAGCTCCAGTTCGGATGCCCGGCGCGCGGCGGTCCAATGCGTGCGAACATGGGGAACGGTTTGTTTCGTCGGCGAAGGCGGCGACGTTACCATCGACGTCTCGAACGACATGCTACGCCGACAGGTCACAGTCGTCGGCTCCTGGGCCTTCAGTAAGAACGGACAGGCGGATTGCGCGGAATTCGTGGCGGAACGAAAGGTCGACGTCGATGCGCTATTTACGCACGAATTTAAGTTAGATGAAGCGGACGCCGCCTATAAACTGTTTGACACACAGACGACTGGCAAAGGCGTCTTCTTGATGAACTAGGAAGGTGCCGATTCACCGTTCAAACTACTGCTCTACCGCCATTGTACCGGTCGACAAGACATGTAAAAGCAATTCGCTGACGCAGCGCTGCCAAACCAGTCAAGCGATATGTTGCTTGGTCAGATCTATCAACGCGACGTCCAGGTGCCAAGCCGACAAGCGCACCGAAGAAAACACTTAAAACGCTACTACGACACAGCCGCTTTATGCGCCCGGATACAGAAGCGCATCGTTTTCAATTCGTCCAGCACAAGATTCGAGTTCATCCAACAAGAACGGGACGTCTTCCAGTGTCAGATGTGGGCGAAATTCGGTACCGAAAATTCTGAGGCTCGGTCCATCGTCACATTTACCGAAACACACGATGGTTTCTACATCGACGTTCAATTGCCGCGACTGAACACCACTTTCGAGCGCCGCCGCTATCTCCGGCGACCCGCTGAGTCCACAGTACTCGCCGCTCGGCCGCCTCATCGGTCATGCGCCGCTGGTCCGGAATCGCGTCGCTCTAACCCACCATCCATCGACCTCAAGGCCCCCTGCCGCGACCTCAGCGGCGGCGGGATTATCGAACAATCCGAAACACGTCGCACCGCTTCCCGACAACTGTGCCAGTCGGCAGCCAGGCATCGCCTCGAGAGCCACCAATACTTCACGGATGACAGGTGCCAAACGCAACGCGGGCTCGGTGAGATCGTTTTTCCGATCTTCGAGCTCGTGGACAAGGGCACTAAGATTGGCCGGCGATTTCATCATCGGCAAGTTCGGTGAGAATCCACCCCGCCGGGCCTGGAATACTGACGGCGTTGACAATGTCACACCCGGATTGACAAGAACGATCCCCGCATCCGGCAACGCTGGGCCAGGTTGCAGATTTTCACCGACGCCGCCGACATGAACAGTGTCGCTCACAAGACAAGCCGGTATGTCGGTGCCGAGACCGAAACCGACCTCTCTAAGATCAACCTTCGATGTATCAATATCCCAAAGCTTTGCAAGACCGCGCAATGTCGCCGCCGCGTCCGCAGACCCGCTTCCAAGCCCCGCCGCAACAGGAAGTTCCTTGCGCAACCTGATCCGAGCCACAGGATCGACCCCCGATGCTTCACCAAGCGCGCGTGCCGCGCGTAAAACCAAATTATCGTCCGAAGTCGGTAGGCGCCCGGCAAACGCCCCATCGATCTCCAGCGTCAATTCGTCGGATGCCTCAAGCGTCAAGACATCAAACTCATCGGTAAACGCAATCAGGGATTCAAGCTCGTGATAACCGTTCGACCGGCGGCCGACGACATGGAGATAGAGGTTGATTTTCGCCGGTGCCTCAATCGCCACCGAGCCCGTCGGGGCCGCGTTCATCCGCCGGAATCCATTTTTATCGGGGTTTTCATGCCCTCTAGAATTTTGCTCTCGATTTTGATGACCTCACCCTTTTTCGGTTTTAAACTAAGAGCGCGACGCCACTGAAACCGGGCCTCATGTTTGCGGCCGACCCGCCAATAAGCATCCCCCAAATGGTCGCTTATGATGGGATCCAACGGACGGAGTTCGACGGCTCGCTCGAGATGCTGGACCGCGTCGGAATAATCCCCAAGACGATACAGAACCCACCCCATGCTATCGACAATATATCCATCATCGCGCCGTTGCTCGACCGCACGTTCTATCATTCCCCGCGCCCTGGAAAGGTTCTTTCCTTGATCAACCCAGGAGTATCCCAAATAATTCAGCACATACGGATGGTCAGGATTCAATTCGAGAGCTTTTAAGAAATCTTTTTCCGCATCGTCCCACTTTTTTAGTCTCTCACGGGAAATCCCCCGGTAGTAGTAGATTGACCAGTTGCTCGGTTTAAGATCTTCGAGCCGTGCAAAGGCGCGATTATAGGCTTCCTCAGCGCCAGCGAATTCCTCTCTCACGCGTAAAAAACTACCGAGCCGCAGCAGTGGTTCAATATCCTTCGGGCGCTCATTGGCCAAGGTTTCTAAAAGAGCCTTCGCTTCGTCAAACTGATCGGTATTGTTCAAATTCTCCGCCATCTTAAGGCGGGCCAACCAGCTAAAGGGCGAATCGAGGGCGATGGTTTGATATATCGAAATAGAATCTGCGTAGCGTTGGCTGATGTCAAAGATATCGCCCATCAGCAATTGAGCGACCGGAAAATCAGGCCTCAAATACGCCGCGATCCGGGCATATAGGAGAGCCGCTGCGCCCGCGCGATTTATCGAAAGAGCGGACGCTAAATTAAACATACCCTCAGCAAAACCCGATGCCGCGTCGACGGCAATTGGACGAGCGACCTTTCCCGCCTCTAACCGCTTCAGCTCATAATCGATCAGACGACTGGCCGGATGAACCGCGAGATAGCCTTCATACAGCGTCTTCGCTTTCGCCGATTTGCCTTCGCGCTCTAGAAACGATCCCATAGCGCGCACCATGCGCAACGGAACTTTTTTCATATCCTCGGACGCCTTGCGATAAATCGCCAAGGCTTCGTCCTTGCGCCCAGCAATCTCATTCAAGAGCGCCAGGTGAAGATCGCTCAAGACGGCAAACCCATTTTCTTTCGCCAACGGCTCCAATCGTGCAAACGCGACGGGAAATTCTTTTAATCCGGCGCTGATCCAGGCTTGAGCCAAAGGTTGGCTGTACCGGGCAAAACCTTGATCAGGTAAATCCTTCAGCCGCTCTCGTGCAGTTAGGAACTCACCGGCCTTTATATCGCGCGCCGCCAACAGCAAAAGCGACACGGTCGTGTCCATTTTACGTTCCGCCATGCGTTCGGCGAGTTCGATCGCGCGCTCAACCTGCCCCGCGCCCAGATACAATACGAAAGCGCGGCGCATCAATCGATCTTGTTCAGGATCGTGTTCAAGCACGCGCGCCATTAAGTCCGCAGCGACGGCCAAATCTTGATGCTTTTCGGCAAAGCGTCCCGCCAGGTAGCTGCCAAAAATAGATTTTTCGAACGGTGCTTCACTGACGGAAATACGCACGTGACTGCCGTCGGCCAATTTTGCTATAGGTCCAGTTTGCATCGAAACACACGCCGAAAACATCAGAAAAACAATAAGCGCGACCCAACGGAATACACCATTGGCACGCGGTATACGGATGCCTAAATTTTTATTTTCAGTCGTCATTATCTCGACGCCAAAGCCGCGAAAATCATCACTAACGATAGCCGAATCCGTCCACTCAAGCCAGCAACCGTTTCCGCCACTCGAGTCGGGCAATGCCTACATATTCGGATAATTAGGACCGCCACCACCTTCCGGCGGCACCCAAACGATATTCTGGGTTGGATCCTTAATGTCGCATGTCTTGCAGTGAACGCAGTTCGCCGAATTTATCTGCAACCGGGGGTTCGATTCATCATCGTCATAGAGAATCTCATAGACCCCGGCAGGGCAGTAGCGCTGCTCCGGCGCGGCGTACTTCGCCAGATTGACGTCAACCGGGACACTGTCGTCCTTCAAGGTGAGATGGATCGGTTGATCCTCCTCATGATTGGTCGCCGAGAAGGAAACGCTGGTCAGTCGGTCAAAGGACACGACACCATCTGGTTTCGGATACTCAATCGGTTGATAATCTAAAGCATTACCGGTCGTCTCGTGATCCGCGTGACCGTGCTTCAAGGTCCAGGGTGCCTTGCCGCGCAGCAGGACTTGATCGATCCCCGCATGCAAAATGCCACCGAGCAGTCCCCACTTGAATCCGGGACGCACATTGCGCGCCGTGTGCAGTTCCTCATAGACCCAAGAGTCCTTAAACGCGTCGGCATATTCGACCAATTCGTCGAACGCCCGATCCGCCAAGATCGCGGCGAATGCAGCTTCCGCCGCCAACATGCCGGATTTCATCGCTGTATGGCTGCCTTTGATCTTCGGGGTATTCAGCGTTCCCGCCTCACAACCAACCAACACACCGCCCGGAAACGTCAGCTTCGGTAGACTTTGCAGACCGCCTTCATTCAACGCCCTCGCCCCATAAGCGATACGCCGCCCACCTTCGAAAGTTGGTTTGATTTTCGGGTGCATCTTAAAGCGCTGAAATTCCTCAAACGGGCTGAGGTAGGGATTCTTATAATCGAGACCAACCACAAAGCCGACCGCCACCTGGTTGTTTTCCAGGTGATAAAGAAACGATCCTCCATAGGTATCGTTGTCGATGGGCCAGCCTGTACTGTGAACCACTAATCCCTGTTGGTGTTTTTCGGGCTCGATCTCCCACAATTCCTTGATACCGAGGCCATATGTCTGCGGCTCGACGCCGTCGCGCAGGTCGAACTGCGTCATTAATTGCTTGCCGAGGCTGCCGCGGCAGCCTTCGGCAAAGAACGTGTATTTTGCGTGCAACTCCATACCGACCTGATAGTTCGGCCCCTGCTCGCCCTCGCGGGTCACCCCCATATCCCCGGTCGCCACGCCTTTGACCGAGCCATCATCGTTATAGAGAACCGCCGCGGCGGCAAATCCCGGATAAATCTCTACACCCAAGGCTTCCGCCTGCTCGCCCAACCAACGGCAAAGGTTGCCCAGACTGATGATGTAATTACCGTGGTTCTTCATCGGTGGCGGCAACAGGAAGGTCGGCAGGGAATATCCACCGGTCTCGCTCAGATACAGAAATTGCTCAGACGTCACCGGAGTATTAAGCGGCGCATCCATATCTTTCCAATCCGGGAACAACTCATTTAAGGCACGCGGTTCCAGCACCGCACCTGATAGAATATGCGCGCCAACTTCCGAGCCTTTTTCCAGGATCGTGACCTCGATTTCGCGCCCCGCTTCCGCGGCCAGTTGTTTCAGACGGATCGCGGCAGCCAGTCCGGATGGACCGGCGCCAATGATCACAACATCCACTTCCATCGATTCGCGTTCCATCGACTTACCTCACTCCGTTCGAAACCTTAAAATAACTGTGTTAAATCTCTATATTACAGCGCTCGGATTTGATAGATACTTATTAGGTAGGGACGTTTGCGCCATGACACAAGATCAACAAACCGCACAAACAATGTCGCCGCTCGACGCATT
>CAJWTF010000180.1 GCA_913046825.1 uncultured Rickettsiales bacterium
ACAGGTCGGAAATGATTTGCGGAAAACTGGTCTCGTGCCCTTGGCCGATGGCTTGAGTGCCGGTGGTGAAGGTGATCGCATCGTCTTCATCGAAACGCAGTTCCACGTTTTCATCGGGCGCTCCGAAGGTCGCTTTGATGTGATAGGCTAGGCCCATGCCGCGCAGGTGGCCTGCCGCCTCGGTAGCTGACTTGCGGCTATCGTAACCCGCCTCCGCCTTTTTCACCGCAGTCGCTAAGTTTTTTTGGAAGACGCCGCTATCCATCGTGGCGCCGACTGCATTGGTGAACGGCATGGCTTCGACAGAGACCAGGTTTTGTGCCCTAAGATCCGCGGGCTCCCGGCCGGTCTCGCGCGCGGCGCGGTCGACCAGGCGTTCCATGATATTGGCGAATTCGGCAAAGCCCGGTCCGCGGGTGACACCGATGGGAACCGTGTTGGTATAGACCGCGCCGACATCCACATAAATCGCGGGAATGCGGTACGGCCCGCCCGGCAGCTTTACGAATTGTTCCGTGAAAATGCGGGCCATGCTACCGGTGAGATAGGCGCCGAGATTGCCCCAGCTTTTGACCCGAAGTGCCGCAAAGTTGCCATTCGCATCAAGCGCCAATTCCGCATGGGCGTCATTGTCCCGCGCCTGGTGGTCGGAGACAAAGCCGTCACTGCGCGCGTTGATCCATTTGACCGGACGCCCGGTGATACCCGCCGCCCAACACAAAAGGACCTGCTCCGCGTACATGAAATTTTTAACGCCGAACCCGCCGCCGACATCGGGTGCGATCAATCGCACCATCGTTGTGTCGACGCCGAGGGTCTCCGCTACCCGATCGCGCGCCATGTGCAGGCTTTGGGCCGAGGCATGCAATGTGTAACGGCCGGAGTCCGGATCGTACGTGCCGATGGCGCCGCGCGGCTCCATGGAATTGGTGACGATGCGGTGATTGCGGATATCGAGACGGGTTACATGCGCGGCGGCTTCAAAGGCGACATTCGCCGCCCGCTGGTCGCCGACAGACCATTCGAGACAAATGTTCTCGGCGTCGCCGGAGTTCAGCGCGGCTTCAATGCGGATGAGCGCGGGCAGCGGCGCGTAGTCCACGTCGATCAACTCCGCCGCGTCGAGGCCCGCGGAGTGACTTTCGGCAATGACCAGCGCGACCGGCTCTCCCGCGTAGCGAACCCGCTCTTTTGCCAGTGGATATTGCGTTGGAAAGGAAAACGGCTCATCCGAATAAACATTTACTTGCTCGTAGGGTTGGAGCGGTCCAATCCCTGCCGCGTCCAAATCCGCCCCGGTCAGAACCGCGAGCACGCCCGGCGCCGCTTTCGCGGTGGAGGTATCGATGCTCTTCATGTCTGCATGGGCATGCGGGGAGCGCAGTACGACCACATGCGCCATATTATCGAGCTGCATATCGTCGACGTAACAGCCGGCCCCAATTAGGAAGCGGGCATCCTCGACCCGGCGCGGTGTATCGCCAATCTTGAGCGTTGGCATCGTATTCCTCCGTAACATCAAGAATTAACGCGTGGAGAGAAGGTGGCAAATGCGATTTTTCTGGCACCGTCGCCCGTCACGCCTACTCTTGTTCTCCGTCATGAAGCGTCCTGATCTTGATAACCGCCGTTTGACCTTGCTGGTCGGGGCCACGGTGGTGGCGATTGCCCTTTATTTTCTGCTCCTGCCAGGCATGCCGGAAGTCTGGCGTACGCCCGGCAGTCCGCAGCTTTACCTAATGGGTGTGTCCGGTGCGGTCCTGTTGTTGATGGCGGCGAGCTTTTCGGTGGCCAAACGAGGAAAGAGCAAGGCCTCTCCGGTGGCCTGGTTCGCGGCGCATGTGAACCTCGCGTGCGTGGGCACACTGTGCATCGCTATTCACTCGGTCGGTTATATGCGCCGGCCGCCGGCCTTGCTGATCCTGGCTCTGGTCGCGCTCGCGGCACTCGGTGTTTGGGCTCGCATTTATGGGGCGCGGCGCATGGCGGCGACCATGGGGACAAAACGCCCCGCTTTCGGTACGCCGGATCCGGAATTGCAGGCGCGGCTTCGCGGCTTGATCGAGCGTAAGCAAGCCACATTGGCGGCGCTCGATCCGGCGGCATCGGAAGCGCTGTTTTCGCCGAACCTGTCGCACTGGCTCCGCAATCCGGCTCGCACGTGGTCTTATCTGCGGTTGGTGCGCGAAGAGGAAGTGTTGATCGGTGCCCGTGAAAGCGTCGGACGGGCGCAGGCATATTGGCGGGCGGCGCATTTGAGCTTGGCCGCACTATTCGTGGTCGGTCTTTTCATCCATGTGATCACTGTGACTTTCTTTGCCGGTTATGTCGCCGATGGCGGAGAGATTTATTGGTGGCATTTGACCAAGTGGTAAGGGGCTAGCAATGGGCCGTCTTTCTCTCATGTTCGATCTCGAGCGATGCATCGGGTGCAAGAGCTGTGAGGCCGCTTGCAAACAAGAGCACGGCTTGGGCCCAGGGGAGTACCGCAACCGGGTTGTCTGGCTGCCGGACGGCGGGGCACCTGGCCTCGATTTTCTCACCGTGGCGTGCCAGCACTGCGAACGGCCGGCTTGTCTGCGCGCTTGCCCAGTCAATCCGAAGGCAATTGCGAAAGATCCCGACACCGGCGTGGTGTCGGTGAACGAAGACCTCTGCACCGGTTGCGGCGAGTGCGTCACCGGCTGTCCTTATGGGGCCATGGGGTATGACCCGCGCGGCCATCACGCCGTTAAATGCGATCTTTGCTCCGACCGGCGCAGCGAAGGCATGGGGCCAGCGTGTGCCAGCGTGTGTCCGGGCCAAGCCATTACATTCGGCGACCGGGACGATCATGTGGCGGCGGCGGAAGCGGATGGCCGCGCGATCCGTGATCACGATTCTTTTTTATTGGGCCCGGCGACGGTCTATCTCGACCGATTGGACCAGCCTGAGAATTCAGCGCCGCTGCATGAACGCAAACAACCCGCTGTCGTTGACCCGCCGGCAGCGCAGCGCGCGTTCGACGGAAATGGCGCGGACTTTCCATATGGTGTCGACCGCCCGGACCGCAAACCGGACCGGGTCGAGCCCGGCAGTTGCACGCTGTGCTTTAACACTTGTAGCGTGAAGTTCCATTTCGCGGTCGACAAGCTGGTGAAAGTGACTGGCAATGAAGAAGACCCGATCCTAAACGGCCGGGTCTGTCCGAAATCGCAGCATACCCTGCAGATGTATCACAACGACCGGCGGCTGACGCAGCCTTTGAAGCGCGTCGGCGAACGCGGCGAAGGCAGGTTCGAGCCGATCAGTTGGGAGCAGGCTTTCGACGAGATCGCGGCCAAGATCGGCCCACTGCGGGAGATGGAGCCGGAGGCGCTCGGCATCTTTGCCGGAACGCGCACCGGGATGATTACGATCCGCGGCTTCATTCGGATGTTCGGCCAGATGTGGGGTACGCCGAATGTGGAAACCACCGATCCATTCTGTGCCGCCGGTAAGAATCTCAGCTATGCTCTGACGCATGGGGCGAATGGTTGCGGTAATTCCTATGTCGAAGATGATATCGGCAGCGCCGGCATGTACCTTTATATTGGCGACAATCAGGCGGAGACCCGGCCGGTCTATTTCGGCATGGTCAATAATTGGCGCGTCAAGAACCGCACCAAAATGGTGGTGGTCGACCCACGCTTCACCCCGACTGCCAGCAAGGCGGATCGCTGGCACGGCATCCGGCCTGGCACTGACATGGCGCTCGGCCTGGCGATGTGTCAGCACATTCTAGCCAACGATCTGCAAGATCAGCGCTATTGCGAGGGTTGGGTCGAAGGTTGGGAGCGCTGGCGCGATTTCCTCAACGAACAGGGCTATACGCCGGATTGGGCGGCGGGTATCACCGGTCTTTCGGGGGATGAAATCCGGCGCTTGGCGAAAGAGGTCGCGGAAGCCGATGGCTGCGTAATTTTCTGTAGTCGCGGCATCAACCAGCATACGAATTCGGTGCAAACCAATCGGGTGTTCATGTTCCTCGCCGCGATTACCGGCAATTGGGGCCGCAAGGGAGGCGCCTATATGAACATGTCCTTTGCGCCGGAACTTTGGGCCGATGCGCCGCAAGAACGTCGCGCCCCGATTACCAAACCTAAAATCCGCAAGAGCCCGGCCGGTTGGACAGAGGCAATGCTGCGCGGCGAACCCTATCGGTTGAAGGCACTGATCGCGGGTAATAACCCGATGTCGCAATGGCCGAAGCAGGAAGCGACGCGGGAGGCCTTCAAGGGGCTCGATCTGTTGGTGCATATCGACTTGTTCCACAACGAGACCTCGGCCTTCGCGGATTATGTCCTGCCTGCCGCCCCTGCGATCGAGGCTGGCGATATTGGCCGGGCCAATGACGACCGGCGGATCGTTTGGGTCGACCGGTTGATCGATCCGCCCGGTGAGGCAAAACCGGATGCCTGGATCTGGACTGAGCTCGGCAAGCGTTTTGGCTTCGATGACGTTTTGAAGGAAGAATATAAGGACACCGCGAAATTTTGGGATGCGGAGATGATCAAGCATCCCACATTGCGCGGGTTGACCCAGAAGCGGTTACACTCGCGGCCCTATCGCTGGGTGCGGTTTCCGGTCGCGAGCGAAGAGGCGGAAGAACAAGATACGCTGTTCATGGAAGGGACGACCGCGGCGGGTGCGCCCGAGGGGTATCGCTTCAATACTACGAACGGCAAACTGCAATTCTGGACCGAAGACCTCGACCAGAAATTCCAAACCATGGGTCTCTCCGCCCTGCCAGTGTTCTACAGCGAGCGCGAGCAGCTTATCGATCTACCTTATGTGCAGCTGGACGGCGGCGACGATATCGACGGCATCATTTCGCCGTTTTATCCCAATACTCTGGCGGTGCCGGGGCGCATTGTCTCGCCAAATCACGAGACGCCGGGCGACAAGCTGCGCCAGGAAGGCTACGACACAGAGCTGGTGACTGGACGCCCTCCCGCCCCGCATTTCCACAGTTGGACCCACTATTTCTGGCAATCCCAGGAAATGTGGCCCGATCTCTATGTACAAATGCATCCGGAGAAGGCCGCCTCTTTGGCGGTCGAAGATGGCGAGACGGTACGGGTCGAGACGTCGCACGGCTCTATCGAAGCGCGTGCTTGGATTACGCAGGGGATTCGTAAATCCGCGGTGTTCGTGCCCATCGGTTGGGGTGAGAAGCAGCCCTATCATCCATGGCGGTCGGTGAACTTCATGACCGACAAGACGCAACGCGACCCAATTTCGGACCAAACCAACCTGAAGACCTTGCTCTGCCGCGTGGCAAAGGCTTGATTTTTTGACTTTGGTAGAAATTTTGATGATGGCCGGGGCGATATTCTTTACCTGCACGCTTACGACCTCGACTGGTGTCGGCGGCGGCACGCTCCTGCTGGCCTTGATGCTGCAGTTCATGCCACCTGCGGCGGCAATTCCCGTGCATGGCGCGGTGCAATCCTTCTCAAACGGATGGCGTGTTTGGCTGCTACGCGAGAACATGCAGTGGCCGATCATATTGCGTTTTGGCATACTGATGCCGCTGGGGATTGCGGTGGGCCTGTGGCTGTTTCAGGAGATGCCGAGGGAATGGGTGCAGGTTCTGATCGGCGGATTCATTTTACTGACCTTATTCTCGCACGGCCTCAAATCGCTCCGCGACTGGGAACTACCGTTATGGCTGTTCATTCCGTCCGGGTTTGTCGTTGGCGCATTGAATATTGTCGTTGGTGTCGTCGGCCCAGTGTTGAGCACTTTTTTGGTCGGGCGCAATCTGTCTCGTCAATCTTTGGTGGTGACAATCAGCGTGTTCTCCTTAATGGGACACGTTTTCAAGGTAATTGGATTTGCCATTATAGGATTCAGTTTTACCGAGTATGGCCTCGCCATTGTGGCTATGATCCCGTCCATTGTGCTTGGCACTTATTTGGGCCGGCATCTGCTTGGCCGAATTAGTGATATATTTTTCAAGAGGCTCTTGAGGGTCGTACTTGCTGTTTTGGCAGCAAAGCTTGTTATTTGGGACGGTATTTTGAGCCGTGCGTCGTGATAGGTCGCTAAATTTTATTTGGTGCTGCCCCAGATAACACGATATCGGATTTATCATGGGTATCATGCGCAAGAGCCGTCTCAGTCATGACAAAGAGGAACGTTTGATCGAGCATT
>CAJWTF010000181.1 GCA_913046825.1 uncultured Rickettsiales bacterium
TAGTTCGACCCGGATGTATCGGGGATTCTTCCGCAATGAGCGTAGCGGCGCCATGAAACCCGGTCAGAAGATCGACCTCCCGCTTGGAGTCTGCCTCCCGCCAAATGATCTCTACCCACCCCCGCCATCGAGTTGGGTGCAGCGGCTCGGCAATGTCGTGCATGAAACTCGATTAAACGCGGGCGGGCACTTCACCGCGCTGGAAGTCAGCGACGCGTTCATCGAGGACGTGCGCAGCTTCTTCCGACAACATTATTAAAATACGAATTTAGGATCCGAACCCATTCGCAAGAATGTCCGGTGATCCCACTGAACAACTGCTGTAATTTTATGGTAAGAGCAATTCGGTGTTGGAGACAATAAACATTTCGGGGGAAAGCGCATAGATATCGACGAATTGAGGCGTCTGACCGCGTAGAACTATGTCGCCATCATGGACAGTTTGCCAGAGGAGCGTTGCGACCGGCTTGCTCGCATCGCGAAAATCAATTCAAGGTTTCGATCACGCTGATCACCTTCATCGATGCGGAGTGGCAATGGTCCAAGACCTATCTCAGCATTTCGGAAACCGAAGGTCCCCAGGCGGTCTCATTCTGCAATAATACGATCATGGAAGCCCGTGTCCTATGCATGCCTGATGCGGCTGAGGATGACCGGTTTCACGACAATCCGATGGTTATGGGATCACCGCGCATCCGGTTTTATACGGGCGCGCCCGTCCATACAGAGGACGGTCAGAGAATCGGTACTCTCTGCTTGGCAGATGCCACGTCGAGAAGTCTCGACGCCGACGACCTACAGATCATTCGCGATATAGCCGACTGCACCGAACAGAAACTAACACAAACCGACAGAGACGCGGTTTACCCTGCTCGAACTGATCGACGAAATCCTCGATATCTCGCCCATCGAGGCCGGCGAACTGTCCTTGGACGAGGCAGAGTTCGACCTGGCGTCACCAGTCAAAGAAGCCATCCGCCTTACCGCCGTTCACGCGGATGCCAAGGACCAAATAATGGTCAACGACGTGACACCCGATCTCGTGCGGATCAAGGCGGACACGCGGTAAATCCTGATCAACCTGCTGTCCAACGCGGTTCGCTTCACCCCCAAAGGCGGGCCAATCACCCGCAGCTGAAAGAAAACAGATACGGGCAGCGTCAGATACGGGCAGCGTCGCCCTCCGAGTAACGGATAGAGGGATCGTCATCGCTGCCAAGGATATTCCAAAGGTCTTGGAGCCCTCCGTCCAAGTGCGGCACGACTCCCTCCGCTCCCACGGCGGCAACGGCCTCGGCCTGACCCTCTCGAAACACTTGACCGAAATGCACGGCGGCACTTTGGAAATTGAGAGCGCCTCCGGAGAGGGAACGACCGTGATTGTGACGCTGCACCAAGAGCGGGTTCTCTAGGTTTCGAATCTTTCGGTGACAGTCACTCAATTCAAATAATGTATTGTTCTATAATCTAACTTGGCCTCCGAAAAATTAAGTAATTATCACCGATACGGGAAAAGCCTGTCCCATATCGCCGCCGCGCTTCGTAGACCTAAATTATCAGGAAAGTCCGAAATGGGCGTGCAATGAGAGGGAGAAGCTAGATGGGTAAACGGATAGCAATTGTCGGAACGGGTGCGGTTGGCGGATATGCCGGGGCACATATGGCGCAAGCGGGTGAAGACGTCACCTTTATTGATTTCTGGCCGGAGAATGTCGAGAAGATGCGGGCGGAGGGGTTAAAGATCAGCCATATTCGCGATGTGCCAGAATTCACCGTGCCCGTGAACGCTATCCACATGACCGAGTTGCAGGCCACGGCTAAGGCCAAGCCCTTCGACATCGCCTTCGTCTGCGTGAAGTCATACGACACCGCCTGGGCGACGATGATGATCCAGCAATATTTGTCGCCGGGCGGCTATATCGTCTCACTACAGAACTGTATTAATGAGGAAACCATTGCCGAGATCGTCGGTTGGGGCCGGGTGCTGGGCTGTATCGCCAGCTCGATCACCGTCGACCTTTGTGAAGCAGGCCATGTGCGCCGCGCCGCCGGTAAGAGCGGAGAGAACCACACGGTCTTCCGGGTCGGCGAGGTTCACGGCCGGATCACGGACCGTGCCGAGGAAATCCGCGCTCTCGTAGCACTCTCCGATTCCGCCTATACCACGGAGAACATCTGGGGTGAGCGCTGGTCGAAACTGGTCACCAACGGCATGGCGAACGGCATGTCCGCCTCGACCGGCATGATCAGCAAGGAAATCTTGCTCGACGACGGACTGCGTCATTTCTCCGCCAAGCTCGGCAGCGAAGGCGTTCGCGTCGGCCAAGCCTTGGGATATAAACTCGAGGAAATCCACCACATCGATCCCGAGATCATCGCCAAGGCGGGCGAAGGCGATGCCGACGCCAAGGCCAAGTGGGACGAGCACCGGCTCAAGGAAGCCAATAAGCCGGGCGGCGGCGCCCATCGCCCCTCCATGGGCCAAGATATGGTCAAGGGGCGGCGCACGGAGATTGAGTACATCAACGGCTTCATCTGCGACAAGGCGGTGGAGATTGGCATGGCCACTCCTGCTAACGCCGCACTCACGGACATCGTGAAGCGAGTCTACAAAGGCGAGTTAGAGCCGGACAAAAAACACATCCTCGATCTGCGGATGAACTGAGGTACGCTCCCCTAACCCTAACCCTCTTCCACAAGGTAGAGGGAATTACAGCGAGCCACTCAGGACGTCCCCTCTCCCCTTGCGGGAGAGGGAGGGGTGAGGAGTACATAGAATTAGAGAGATTCTGAAATGCATTTCGACATCATGACCCGGGCCGATTCCTGGGAAAACATCGCGACCCTAGCGCGAGATGTGGAGAGCGCCGGCGCCTCCGGCATCCTCTTCACCGAGGCGAGCCAGGTGCCCTGGATGATGATCGCCACCGCCGCACAGGCGGCGCCAAGTTTGCATCACAGCACCGGCATCTCCGTCGCTTTTCCGCGCAGCCCGATGGTATCGGCGCAGATTGCCTGGGAGCTGGCGGCCAATACCAAGGGTAAGTTCCGGCTTGGTCTCGGCAGCCAGGTGAAGCCCCATATCGAGCGTCGCTACGGCGTCTCGTTCGAGCAGCCCGCCAAGCGCATGCGCGATTACGTGTTGGCGGTGAAAGCGTCGATCCGCGCCTTTCGCGGCGAAGAACGCCTCGCCCATGACGGCGAGTTCTACAAATTGAACCTGTTGACCCCGCAATGGTCGCCGCCTCACCATGACTTTGAGAACATCAAGATTGACATGTCGGCGGTCAACCCACTGATGCTGAAGGTGACCGGCGAAGTCGCGGACGGGCTGCACGTCCATCCCATGCACTCGATGCCGTATATCCAAAACCGGGTGATCCCGGCAGTCACCGAAGGTGCGGAAAGCGCTGGGCGCACCCTCAACGATATCGACCTAATCGTCCCGGTCCTCGCGGTTGCGGGCGATACGGCGGAGGAGCGAGCCGCCACCGCCAAGGAAGCGAAAACCGCTATCGGTTTTTACGGTGCCACGCCGGGATATGCCTTCCAGTTCGATGATTTGGGTTACGAGGGGACACGCCTCAAACTGGCGGAGACCCTGCGCACCGGCGACCGCGACGCTTTGGCCGAACAAGTGAGCGACGAATTACTCGACCAATTCGGTTTGATAGCCCGCTGGGACGACATGGCGGATAAGCTGGTCGAGCGCTACAAAGGTATCGCCAGCCGCGTCGTGATGTATCTCGCCAAACCGTCGATTGCGGAAAACCCTGCCAATCTTGCAAAATGGGGCGAGATCGCGCGCGCCGTTCGGACAGGATAGTCACGCAAAGTGACGGACCGCATCATCGAAATCATCGCCCACACGCCGCTCTGGGTGTGACCGCTTCTAGCGGCGTTGATGTGTCTCGGTTGGCAGGCCTCGCAGACCCGTGTCGTGAAAAAGCCATGGCTCGTAATCCTGCCGATCGCCATCCTTCATCATGACGATAATCACGCTGTTGTCGTTTGAGCCCAACGGCATCGGTATCTCGATTTGGGCGGGCGGCGTGTTTATCGGCAGTGCGCTCGGTTGGTTCTCCTACCGACGTAATTGCCTGGCGGTCTACCGAGTGCACGGCTTGTTGAGACGGCCTGGCGAATAGAAAACCCTTGGTCTAATCGTTGTCATTTTCGCCTTTCGCTACTACTGGGGCTACAAATCGGCGACCGCGCTGGAGTTGGTTGCAATTCCGACCGCAACCATCAGCTATATCGGCTTCAACGGTATGTTGTCCGGTATTTTCATTGGCTGGCGACTGCGCAGTTTTCATCTCTATCGGAGCGGCCGTCAAAAGATCTAACCTAATGCGTCGCTTGCCAAGTCACCGCATCGTTCCTAACATTTGCGCTAATATTGAAAATGCATACAGGGGAGAGAGACATGAGCGCCGAGCTAGCCAACACAAATCAGAACAACGACATCGCAGTTGCTAAAATCGACAATCCGGTCATGGTGCCGGGGCGGCGCGATTTCCTGCAATATCGCGAGCTTGGCGTCACGAAAGCCAGCGAAGGTAAAATCCGCGCTCAGATCACTTCGGCTTCCCAGGGATTGTCCGAGGAGACCGGCTGGCACATCCATCGCTGCGAGGGTCAGTTCGTCTACATGTTGAGTGGCTGGGTCGATCTGGTATTTGCCGGCGGCCGCGTCGAGCGTGTCGGCCCCGGAGATTCTATCTATATTCCCGGCAACACACCGCATAACGAGACCGCGACCTCGGATACATTCGAATTATTGGAAGTTTCGATTCCGGCGGATATGGGCACGGAGCCCTGCGACGCACCAGACTAGAAATTGAGGAGGCCTAGAGCTTCAAGCATCGTCGCTCTTAGTTGCGGCGACGATGCGTTTGCGTGCGGCTAACCAATTGTCGGTCGCGTCACGGGCCGGTTCGAGACCGGTGATATTGACCTGTTGTTCAGTTGGAACACAGAAGAGGTCCGCCGACGGCGCCGACGTCGAAAACACGTCCTCCTCGTTCGCGAAGAAATTTAAAGGTCTAAAGAAATCAGCAATCACCCACCAAGCAACATAGTCCATCGCGAATATGCTGCTGATGAGCTCTTCGGATTTTTCCAAGTTGTTGTTTTCGACGAGCATCAAGGGCCTGTATTGACGGATCGTGTCGCTCGCTCCCATCAGCACATCTTTTTCCATACCTTCGACATCAACCTTGATCAAACTGCAAGCTTCTAGTGAGAGACTGTCAATCGTGACGATTTCAACAGGCTCGCCGATCTTGAAACCGCTTATTTCAAAGGCGCCAAAGTTCTGCTGAATTTCGGGATCTAGTATAGGTACGTTAAAAACCGAATTGCCCTCGCCTGCGCCCTTTTGCAAGCAGTCAACGTTCGTCAACCGGTTAAGTGATACATTCGCGCACAAATTTTGATAAATCATCCGCTGTGGCTCAAACGCAATGACCCGCCCATTCGGGCCTACCTTCTTTGCCAAAGCCACCGTGTGGGTTCCGATATTCGCACCAACATCGAGAACAGTTCCGCCTCGGGCTACGCATTGCAGAAGGATGTCCAGCCCAGGTTCACACCACTCGCCATAACGCTCTAACGATCTGCCGATAAACAGGTCGTTTTTGTTATACAGAAAGTACCCGTGCTTCGCCGCGACGATCGCCGAACCATCTTTCTCAAAAACCAAATTACCCTTATTCACATTCTATAACTCGGCGGTTCAGATCATTGATTGGTCGAATTGCTTAACGGTAATTCTGAAAGTTGTGCCAGTACATGATCTAATGTTGAGACGGCGGCCCAGCCGACACGCATCATTTCTATGGCGGGGTCGTGCAGATTGGGGAGCGTCGTGCCGGTGCAGTCCTCGATAACGATCGGCATGTAATCACGAAAGCTCGCGTCCTTCGACGTTGCGGCGACACACTGGTTGGTCAACACGCCGGTGAAGATGACGGTCTCCGCCTTCAAGCCGCGTAGGATGACGTCGAGATTTGTGCTGAAGAACGCGCTTAGCCGGGTCTTCTCGACATACCAATCATCGGGCAACGCACCCAGCGGCT
>CAJWTF010000182.1 GCA_913046825.1 uncultured Rickettsiales bacterium
ATTCGGCCGTATCGATATTCTTGTCAATAACGCCGGCACGAACATCCGCAAGGCGCCGGAGACACTTTCCGTGGCAGAATGGTCGACGGTCCTTAACACGAATCTCACCAGCGCTTTTGTATGTTCTCAAGCGGTATACCCGCATTTGTGTGAAGCGGGCGGTGGTAAAATCATTAATATTGGATCGATGTACTCTTTATTTGGTGCACCGATGGTTGTCGCATATTCGGCGAGCAAAGGTGGGATAGTGCAAATGACAAAAAGCCTCGCAACGGCCTGGGCGAAGGACGATATCCAGGTGAACGCGGTATTACCGGGATGGATTGATACGGACCTCACCCGCCAAGCGCGGGTCGATATTCCGGAGCTTAACGCGAAGGTCCTTGGGCGCACACCTGCGAGACGTTGGGGCGAACCTGACGATCACAAGGGAATTGCCGTATTTCTGGCGAGTGCGGCCTCGAATTTCGTCTCAGGCGCGTCAATTCCGGTTGACGGAGCATTTGCAGTTAGCGCGTAGCGAGCTCTTTCGAAGTCCGTGCATGTCGACGTGATTTTAAATTCGCGAAACAACCCCATATACACTACTATAATACCGCTTTTATGAGCGTCGACGTTGCGGTAGGTTGGGACCGATTAATTGACCTGTCCAAGATAGTGGATTTTTTTAACCCCAAATTCAACAAAGTGCCGATAACCAAGGTGCCGTATGTTATTCCGCCGCCGCGCGGCCTCGACCTAGCCAGGAATCGAATTCAGCAAGCGCGCGGGTGGTATAGGCCTTCTTGCGGTCACGGCCTTTGGGACGCTTACCTTCGACTTGTAGTGGCGGGAACAAGCCAAAATTTACATTCATAGGTTGGAATGTCTCACTATCGGCACCACCAGTAATGTGACTGAGTAGCGCGCCATGGGCTGTTGTGGCGGGCGGTGGGTTGAAACGCGCGCCATCTAACTGTTCCAACGCCGCAAAACGCCCTGCCAACAGACCGATAGCAGCAGACTCGATGTAGCCCTCGACACCGGTCACCTGGCCAGCAAACCGGATGCGTGGCATCGCATTCAAACGCAGCTCGCTATCGAGCACGCGGGGCGAATTCAGGAACGTGTTGCGATGAATACCGCCCAAACGGGCAAATTCCGCCTTCTCCAACCCTGGGATCGCGCGAAAAATCTCGAATTGCGCGCCGTGCTTCAGCTTTGTCTGGAAACCGACCAAATTATAGAGCGTGCCGAGGGCGTTATCCTGGCGGAGTTGCAGGACGGCGTAGGCTTTGCCTCCTGTATGCGGGTTGGTGAGGCCAACCGGCTTCATCGGACCAAAACGCAACGTCTCCGGCCCGCGCTCGGCCATAACTTCGATCGGTAGGCAGCCCTCGAAATACGGGGTCGATTCTTCCCATTCGTGGAAGCTCGTCTTGTCGCCGTCGATCAAGGCTTGGATTAAGGTCTCGTACTGCTCTTTATCCATCGGGCAGTTGATGTAATCCTTGCCGTCCCCCTTATCATAGCGAGATTGGAACCAAGCGCTGGAGAGATCGATACTGTCGCGGTGCACGATGGGAGCAATGGCGTCGAAAAAGGCCAAGGCGTCTTCACCCGTGACCTCTAGTATCGCGGCGCTGAGGGCGGGTGAGGTTAGGGGCCCCGTCGCAATAATAACGGACTCCCAGTCTTCGGGTGGTAGCCCATCGATTTCCTCGCGCCGGATCTCAATCAGCGGTTCTGCTTCCATAGCGGCTGTGACAGCGTCGCTGAATGCATTGCGGTCCACTGCGAGGGCGCCGCCTGCGGGAACCTTATTGTCGTCGCCGCAGGCGAGAATCAGCGAACCGCAACGGCGCATTTCCTCGTGTAGTAGTCCGACGGCGTTGTATTCCGCATCGTCGGAACGGAAGGAATTAGAGCATACGAGTTCGGCCAACCCATCCGTTAGGTGTGCCTCTGTGCCCCGTACGGGGCGCATCTCGTGCAATATGACGGGAATACCGAGCTGCGCACACTGCCAAGCGGCTTCGCAACCTGCGAGACCGCCGCCGATGACGTGGATAGGATTTGATATGGGCATTGGATTACCTCAGGCGCTCTTGCGTCGTTTGCTTACGGGCTTCTTCGGTAGCAGCGGCGCCAGGAACATGGCTGTATGACTCTCGGGGGCGGTCGCAACTTCTTCCGGCGTGCCGGTGACGACGATGTGTCCGCCGTCAATGTCACCGCCCTCGGGCCCTAGGTCGATCACGTGGTCAGCGGTTTTGACGACCTCGAGGTTGTGCTCGATAACGACGACGGTATTGCCTTGATCTACCAGCGCATGCAGGACCTCGAGCAGGCGCCTCACGTCTTCGAAGTGCAGGCCAGTGGTCGGCTCATCGAGGATATAAAGCGTCTTGCCGGTTGCGCGGCGCGCCAGTTCCTTGGCCAGCTTGACCCGTTGCGCTTCGCCGCCTGAGAGCGTGGTCGCCGGTTGCCCGACTTTGATATAACCGAGGCCGACCCGCTGGAGCGTGACAAACTTGTCGCGAATTGCCGGGACGGCTTGAAAGAAGCCGGCACCTTCTTCAACTGTCATATCTAAGACGTCTGCTATTGACTTGTCTCTAAAGTGTATTTCCAATGTTTCACGATTGTAGCGCTTGCCTTTGCAGGTATCGCATTGGACGTAGATGTCGGGCAAGAAATGCATCTCGATTTTGATGACGCCGTCGCCTTGGCAGGCTTCGCAACGGCCGCCTTTTACATTGAATGAGAAACGCCCGGGGGCGTAGCCGCGTGCCTTGGCTTCCGGCAAGCCGGCAAACCATTCTCGGATCGGAGTAAATGCGCCGGTATATGTCGCGGGGTTGGAGCGCGGTGTCCGCCCGATCGGCGACTGATCGATATCGATGACCTTATCAAGAAACTCGATCCCCTTTAGCGTATCGAACTCGCCCGGCACCACGCGCGTGCCGTTCAGCCTTCGCGTCAGCGCGTTGTAAAGGGTTTCGATGACGAAGGTAGACTTGCCACTCCCGGAGACGCCGGTGAAGCAGGTGAAAACACCAAGCGGTATATTAACATCGATATTTTTCAGATTGTTCGCCCGCGCACCCTTAACCGTAAGCGAATGTTTTTTGCGGACCTTTCGGCGTTCGACTGGTACGGGGATCTGGCGCATTTGGGTCAGATACTGGCCGGTGAGGCTCTCGGGCGCTGCCATGACTTCTTCCGGAGTACCGCGGGCGATGATATGACCGCCATGTATACCGGCGCCAGGGCCTAAATCCACGAGATAGTCCGCCGTACGGATGGCTTCCTCGTCATGTTCGACGACGACTACCGTATTTCCCAGATCGCGCAAACGCCTCAAGGTCTCAAGGAGACGGGCGTTATCGCGGGAATGGAGGCCGATCGACGGTTCGTCTAGGACGTAAAGAACCCCCATGAGACCGGAGCCGATTTGCGAAGCTAGGCGAATGCGTTGGCTTTCTCCGCCCGACAAGGTGCCGGAAGATCTGTTCAGAGTGAGGTATTCCAAGCCGACATCGACGAGAAAGCCAAGCCGCGCATTGATTTCCTTGAGAATACGTTCACCGATTTGGGTTTGCGTTGTATTCAGGATCGCGTGGAGCGCACCAAACCAATTCTTCGCCTCCAGAATAGACATTTGCGAAACTTGGGCGATATGGAGAGTGCCGATTTTGACGGCGAGAGCTTCGGGTTTCAGGCGGTTCCCTTCGCAACGGCCGCAGGGATGGATGCTTTGATACTTTTCCAGATCATCCCGAACCCAATTGCTGTCGGTCTCCTGCCAACGTCGTTGCATATTAGGGATGACGCCCTCAAAGGCCTTGGTGGCACTGTATGTACGCAGGCCGTCGTCATAGGCCATCGTTACCTCGTCCTTGCCGCTGCCGTGTAAGATCGCATCGCGCACGGTTTCTGGCAGGTCACCGAACGGCGTTTTCATGCTGACGCCGTAATGCTTGGCGAGGCTCGTTAGGGTCTGTTTGTAATAGGGTGATGAGCTATTCGCCCATGGTGCGATAGCGCCGTTCTCAAGACACTTCGAATCGTCGGGCACGACAAGTGACCCGTCAAAATACATGGTCGTCCCGAGCCCATCGCAAGCGGGACAGGCGCCGAAAGGGTTATTGAAGGAAAACAACCTTGGTTCGATTTCGTCGATAGAGAACCCCGAGACGGGGCAGGCGAATCTAGCCGAAAATATCGTTTGGTTCTGGGTATCCGCCTCTTCGGCGATGGCGAGGCCGTCTGCAAGTTCGAGGGCGGTTTCGATTGAATCAGCCAATCGCGTCTCGATCCCGGGGCGGACGACGACCCGGTCGACGACAATCTCGATGTCGTGTTTCTTGTTCTTGTCGAGTTTTGGGGCGTCTTCGATCTCATGCAGCTCGCCGTTGATCTTGACCCGTTGGAAGCCTCTTTTCTGATATTCTTTGAGTTCTTTGCGAAATTCGCCCTTGCGGCCCCGCACGACCGGGGCGATCAGGTAGAGGCGAGTGCCCTCCTTCATCGCGGCGACGCGGTCGACCATCTGGCTGACGTTTTGACTCTCAATAGGCAAGCCAGTTGCCGGTGAGTAGGGAACCCCAATTCGCGCGAAGAGCAGACGCATATAGTCGTATATCTCGGTCACGGTACCGACGGTCGAGCGAGGATTTCGGCTGGTGGTCTTTTGCTCAATGGAAATGGCCGGTGACAATCCGTCGATGGAGTCGACGTCCGGCTTCTGCATCAGCTCCAAAAATTGGCGCGCATAGGCTGATAAACTCTCCACATAGCGGCGTTGCCCTTCGGCATAGACGGTGTCGAATGCCAGCGATGACTTGCCCGAACCCGAGAGGCCGGTGAAAACCACCAGCTTATCGCGCGGGATATCGATGTCGACATTCTTAAGGTTATGCTCGCGTGCACCGCGAACCTGAATATAATCGGGCATGAAACTGTGATTTTCTCAACGTCTAAAGGTCGAGTGAATATAGATACTCCTGGCTGCGGTTGCGATAGGTGAATTGACAAGAAAGCGATTGATTTTTGCTTAAGCATTGGCGGTGCATCCCATGAACAAGTATATTCTTTGCGAACAATTTTACTCATCAGAGATCGAACGGAACGGTAATGGCAGGCAGCGTAAACAAGGTTATCTTGGTGGGGAATTTAGGCAGGGACCCGGAAGTCCGCTCAATGCAGAATGGCGGTAAGGTTTGTACTCTGAGCATTGCGACTTCCGATAACTGGAAAGACCGGAATACCGGGGAACAGCAAGAAAAGACCGAATGGCACCGCGTTGTTATTTTCGATGATCGCCTCGTCGACGTCGCTGAGAAATTTCTCCAAAAAGGCCGCAAGGTTTACCTCGAAGGAGAAATTCAGACCCGGAAATGGCAGGATCAATCGGGGCAGGAAAAATACACCACGGAAGTCGTTCTGCGGCGATTTAGAGGCCAATTGGTGCTCCTCGATTCGCGCAGTGATAGCGGTGGTGGCTATCAAGGTGCCTCCGATTACGGTGCTCCGGATAATTCCATGGGCAGTGGGTCCATGGGTGGCGGAATGGACACTGGAGGAGGCGGAGCGCCGATGGGACCGAGTGGCGATGATCTCGATGATGAGATCCCGTTCTAGGGCTGGAAAGTACGCCTGAAATCGGTAATCAGCTACCTTATATAGTTGTTAGACCAAGACCTATCTGCTAAATTATGACATTGCGATGACACTTGGGTCATCGTGGCTACAATCTTCTATTTTCATGTATAAAAACCCACGGCCACAAATTTGAGTACGCCTCCGCCCAGCGAAGGATCCTTCGATATCGGCGAAATCGCCATCGAAGAGGAGATGAAGCGTTCGTATCTCGATTACGCTATGAGCGTAATTGTCAGCCGGGCGCTTCCGGACGTTCGCGACGGATTGAAACCCGTCCACCGTCGTATCCTTTATGCGATGCACGAAAACGGTTACGATTCGAGTAAACCTTATCGCAAGTCCGCTCGTATTGTTGGCGACGTCATGGGTCGATATCACCCTCACGGCGATCAGGCGATCTACGATGCCATGGTAAGGATGGCGCAGT
>CAJWTF010000183.1 GCA_913046825.1 uncultured Rickettsiales bacterium
TCACAGATTTCTCTCCCAAACACAACGTTGTAGATCTCGGTAGCGGGCTCGGTGGGCCCGCACGCTACATCGCGAAAACATTCGGCTGCCGGGTGACGGGGATCGACCTGACGGGGAGTTTCGTCGACGCCGCCAATCGGCTTTCGGAATTGTTGGGTATGACCGACCGCGCTGCATTTCAAAGAGGAAGTGCCCTGGAGACACCGTTCGACGACAATTGTTTTGATCGTGCCGTCACCATCCAAATGCAGATGGGCATCGCAGATAAGGAACGTTTCTACCGCGAAGTCTTTCGCATCTTGAAACCGGGCGGCGTCTTCGTTTTCCAAGATATCGTCGCCGGTCCGACGGAAGGGCCTATCCATACCCCCACACCATGGGCGAGCGTGCCCGAACAAAGCTTCCTCTACGCGCCCGAAACTCTGCACAAGGCCATCAAAGCCGCCGGGTTCGAAACCGTGATCTGGCGGGATTCAACTACGAAAATGAAGGCCTGGCAGGCGCGTCAGAATACAGCCCCCATCCCAAGGGCCCGCGCCCCAATGTTGGAATCCAATTAGACTTTAGATGCGACCGCCGGTGAAAAACGGAAAACTCTCAGAGAAATCAAAACGAGGACCGGATCGGCTATATCCAAACCGCGTTCCGCAAACCTTGACGCGGCCTTAGATCAGCATCGCTAGCACGTAGGTGTGAATTTCCTGACTTCCGCGCCAGATCATATCGATGGCGACGTAAGCGATGACCGCCAGACCAAGATAACCTATCCAGGTGTAGCGCTCCAACAACTTGGCGATGTAATTCGCCGTGGCCCCCATCAAAGCGATGGAGAGGACCAGCCCAAAGATCAGCATTTCCAGGTGATCCCGTGCCGCACCAGCGACCGCGAGGACGTTGTCGAGTGACATGGAGACATCGGCAACAATGATGTTAATCATCGCGGCCCGCAAAGTCTTCGGCGGCTTGTTCTTGGCATTGGCTTCCGCTTCCGCCGTAATCTCCTCGACACTTTGAGCCGCTCGTAGCTCCTGCCACATGCGCCAGCAGACCCACAGCAATAGCAAACCACCCGCCAGCATGATGCCGATGATGCTGAGCAATTGCACAACGACCGAAGCGAAGATGATCCGCAGGACGGTCGCGCCCACAATACCGTAGATAATCGCTTTCTTGCGAAGCTCCGGCGGCAATCCCGCAGCGGCAAGGCCAATGATGATTGCGTTGTCACCCGACATGACAATGTCGATGACGATAATCTGGACCAGCGCGACCAGTTCGGGAGTAAAAAGACTATCGAGCATGGCGCATGCCTAAATGTGACCGAAAGGTTTGGTGCGCCGTCATCGCGCTCAATTCACCGTGTGCCAACAGCTACCCCCGATTGCTTCTGGCCGCTCCCTAAAGCCGAAACTATTTTTAAAAGATACGCCGCCATCTGCAAAGGCCGAAGGCGGTATTCCGGTAAAGAATTCGGTTCACAGCGCCAAGGTCGCTTGAGGCACCCTCTGGCCTTCACGCTGTTCGAAGACGATACGGACGGATTTTCCAATGGCGACGTCTTGCGGATCGCAATTAACGACATTCATCATCATACGAAACCCATCCGACAAATCGATTAACGCTAGTACGTAAGGCACGTCACCGCGAAAGGCCGACGACGGAGCGCGCTGGACGATGGTGAACGTGTAGACCGTCCCAGTGGGATCGGCATCGTTCCAATCCAGCGCAGTGCTCTCGCATTTCACGCAGGCGGAACGCGGGTAAAACTGAGCGTGACCGCACGATGTGCACTTTTGGTAGATCAGTCGCTCATCATTGCAGGCATCCCAAAAGGGCTGCGTGTCGCCATTCGGTTTCGGGGCCGGTTTACAGGGTAATTCACTCATGTCATCCCCTCCCCAAAATCAGCGAGCAATGGGCTGAGAGAACCCCTCCGTCGCCATGCACGAAACAAAGTTCGGCGTCGGGTACCTGTCTTGTATCGGCATCATGGCGCAATTGGCGAACTGCCTCGACCACATGGAACATGCCACCGGCCGCACCCGAATGCCCAAATGACAGCAACCCACCATGGGTGTTGCAGGGCAGAGAGCCACCATGGGTGAGTTCACCGGCCAACGCGGCAGGTCCCACCTCCCCTTTCGCGAAGAAGCCAATTGATTCAAGCTCGACCAGCAAGGTGATGGTGAAACTATCGTAAATCTGCGCCACATCGATATCGCCGTGGCTGACATCTGCTTCCTTAAAGGCCCGCTGCGAAGCCTGCTTGCAGCCGAAATCAGTGAGCGACGGTGCGGCAACGATATGCTCATGGGTATGTCCTTGCCCCGCGCCTAATATCTCAACCGGGTGGGTCTTCGTCTCTGCCGCCGCGTCGGGCGAACTGATCACATAGGCGGCGGCACCGTCCGATATTAGGCAACAATCTAATAGCCGCAACGGGTCGCTAATAATCTTGGCGTCGGCGCAATCCTCCATAGTGATGAGCTTAGTCATATGCGCGTCCGGATGCATCGCCGCATGCTTGCGGTGAGTGACGGAAAGTGCCGCCAAATGCTCCAACGTCGCCCCTGTCTCATGCATGTAACGTTGCGCCACCATCGCATAGGCGGTCGGAATACTGATGCCGTAAGGGACTTCGAATTGCGGATGCCCAAATTCTGCGAGCGCTGCCACCACACGGTCGCGGGACATGCCGGTCACTCGGTTGTCCCCCGCGACACAGAGGACATGTTTGCACACACCGGCCTCAACCATCGCCGCTGCCTGCATGACCATGATGGCGCCGGTCGCGCCGCCCGCATTCACACCTGCGTTAAAGTTCGGCTGAATGCCCACATACTCGCAGAAGGCCGAACTTAACATCGGATATGTTTCGGTGATGACATAGGCGCAGAGCACCCCGTCGATATCGGCAAGCTTCAATCCCGCATCGGCCACGGCACCCCGTGCCGCTTCCGCATGCAGCGACATCGCCGTCGAGCCCGGCACCTCGCCAACCTTGGTGTTATGCACACCAGTAATAGCAGCCTTTTTTGGCATGAGGCCTCCTCAAACGCGTTGCAGGTGGGAAGGTAGAACGGGTGGACAGAGCTTCCAGCGCTAAACGAAAAACTCCGCCAGTCGGTTCCGTTGTAGTTTACCCGTCGCCGTTAACGGTAGCTCGTCCGACGCAACGAAGCGGTAATGTCTCGGCACTTTGTATCCAGCGAGCGCGTCACGCCCGAAAGCGATCAATTCTTTTTGCCCAACGGGTGCCCCCGAAAGCACGATCACCGCGGCCAGTGCTTCATCCAGGCGGCCATCAGGTATCCCGGTGACATAAATCTGCTCGATTCCGTCATGTGTTGCGTAGACTGCTTCAATCTCCGCCGGCGCAACATTAATTCCGCCGGTCTTTACCATTTCCTTAAGGCGCCCCCGATAGGTCAGGAAACCGTCGTCGTCCAAAGTACCGAGATCGCCGGTCCTCAAAAACCCTTCCTCATCTAAGGCTTCCGCCGTCCGCTCGGGTTCCTTCAAGTACCCTTTGGTTACATGGCCGCGAAGGCGCACTTCACCCATCTCGCCGACTGGCAAGGAGACACCCGTCTCAAAATCGGCGATTTTGATCTCAACGCCGTCGAGCGGCGCGCCGGAGGAAACGAGACGGCGTTCCAATGGGAGCTTCCCATCAATCACGCACGAATTCCCATAGGCTTCGGTCAGGCCGTAGACGTTACAAATCTCCGTCACCCCAAGGTCGACCACCGTTTGGACTTGCTCACGACTACCGATCGTGGCTCCCGTCCGAAGCGACGAGAGATCGCGGCTAGGTCGATCCGGATGCTCCCACATCGGGCGCGAAAGAGCGGGTGTACCGTAGAACACCGTGCATCGTTCCTGCTCGATGAGCCGCAGAGCCTCGCCCGGCTCGAAATGATGTTGCAACACGATTGACGCCCCGTGGGTCATCATCGTGAACAGCGCGTTAACGCCGGCATAGGACCAAAACAGAGAGACAGCGAGCCAAAGCCGGTCGTCCGGGGTCAAATGCTGGCGTTCACCAATCGACCACATGTTGTCTATCAGCCCGGAATGATAAAGCGGCACACCCTTCGGCAGAGCTGTCGATCCCGACGTATAGAGAATACACGCCGTATCACCGGGCTGAATCGCGCTTTGCGCCGCCGCCAACGTATCGTTGTCGACACGGGCGCCATACTCCACAAGGTCGGTGAAAGACATCGCACCCGGCGGCACGTCGTCGACAGGAATGTATTTCGGAAGTGGATCCAATCCGTGCTCGCGCGCCGCGTCAGCCAAGATCACAACAAAGTCCCGGTCCCGATATTTGGGCTCGAAGACCAATACATCCACTTCCGCGTGAATAAGCTGATAGGCAAGTTCTCGCGCTGTCGCCAAGGTGTTGAGTGCCACAACTTCCGCGCCGATGGTCACGGCAGCAAAATAGGTCGTCAACCATTCGACCCGATTGCCCATCAGGACGGCGACCCGGCTTCCTTTGCGTAGCCCGAGTGCAAAGAAACCTTTCGCGTGGTGCCGGACGCTATCTCTGAATTCGCTAAAGGTCAGGCATATCTCTCCATCGATGACGAATGGTCGGTCGGGATACTTTCCTGCCATTTCATCGAGCAGGTCAGGGGCTGTTCTGCTATTGGGCTTTTGCATAACCGGGTCTTATCGCGCTGTATACCCGCCGTCCAGAACGAGTTCGGAGCCGGTCGAAAAACTGGCGTCATCCGATACCAAGAACAACACACCCTTGGCAATCTCCTCCGGCGTGCCGAGGCGTTTCATCGGTGTCTTCGCCGCGAAACGTCTGCGTAGGCTGTCGGCGCCGAAGTCATCCGCCATCGCCGCAAACATACCGCCGTCAATATATCCTGGGTGTACGGAATTTATGCGGATCGGATATCCAAGGTTAGCGCACTCTACCGCTGCCGATTTGGTTAATAGACGCACACCACCCTTCGAGGCGCTATAGGCGCCGACGATGGATTCGCCGACCAGCCCCATGATTGAGGAAATATTGACGATGGCACCCCCGCGATCTTTCATCGCACGAATGCCATGCTTCACGCCCAAAAACACGCCGTCCATGTTGACTGACATGACTCGTTTCCATTCGTCATATGATGTCTCTTCAATGGTTTTCGTGGCTGGCATCACGCCCGCGTTGTTGACGATGATATCGAGTCCGCCAAAACGCTCCTCCACTGCACCAATGCAAGATTCCCATTCGGCCTCGATGGTGACGTCATGACGGATAAACACACCACCTTGCAATGAAGCCACCAAGGCCGCGCCCGCATCTTCTTTCATGTCTGAAATCGCGACCCTCGCACCCTCCACGCTCAAGGTCGCCGCAATTGCCGCACCAATACCGGAAGCACCACCTGTGACGGGCGTGGCGGCCCCGAGGGTTGCGCAAGATGTTTCGGAAGAGGCGGAGCCCGCAAGCACAACAGCAGAAGAGCCCGCCCCTGCCGAAATTGAAGCGGCCTCGGGAGAGGCGTTATGAGCCCTCTGCCTTTCCAGTATCTGCTATCCCGCGGGGCAGCAATGATGGCGATCGCCGTGCTGCTGGGTGGATGCGTCAATGCCACCGTCGATGAGATGACCTACAACGAGCCGGTTGCCGGCATCGGCGAATCCAGCGTGGTGATTCTCGGCAGACGCCACAAGCCAGACTATGACACGGAATTTGATTTCATCGAGTGCATTGGGGATCACATCCACCGTGGCGACCCCAGCATCGAGGTCATCAACGAAATTGCCTTTATTAACCAGTTCTACCCCTGGTTCGAACCGCGCACCGCACCGCTACAGCCGCAAACGATCGATCGGCTGCTGCAGCTGCCCCCCGTCGCCGCGCGCTTTGACGAGATGAAGCTCGAATACATGATCTGGATTGACGGCAACACCGAGAATACCGACAGCACCGGATCGATGAGCTGTGGCATCGGGCCCGGGGTCGCGGGCTGCTTTGGCTTTGGCACCTGGGGAACCGAATCCGAGTACGAAG
>CAJWTF010000184.1 GCA_913046825.1 uncultured Rickettsiales bacterium
GATCATGCGGATACCCTTTCTTGGCACCCGGATTATTGTGCGCGCAGATCAGGAACCCAAGCTCCTCGTCCTGGTAAATGACATTCCGATCCGTGGGTAGTGTTTCCGGTACGTTCGCGGCGATAAACTCTTCGTCGCGAAGTGCTTTGCGCACATAATCCATAACCTTTTCCTGGCCACTCTGGCCCGGATCGGCGCGGAGCGTATTGCGGCAATCGGTAGCAAAATCTTCTAATGTATAGGACATGTTTATATCACCTTACTTGCAGACAGAATGCGACGATTTCCGACGCAAATTCTTCAGATAGAACTATAGGTCACCAGCTACATTCGCCAAATCGATATGGCCTAAAATGAGTGGATGGGAAATGTTTGGCACTTGCATCATCCGCGCCACCCGCGTGTGCCCTTTTTCTTGACGCGCTGTTGCGACCCGGAGGTCTTCTTCGCTTTCGGCGTCAGAGCGCCCGGCATGCCTTTGATGGTGGCGGCAATTTCCGAGTTGATGGGGACAGAATCGGCCGGCATGTCCAAATCATAGGCTTCGAGGCGGCTGATCTCGTCGCGCAACATTGCCGCGGTCTCGAACTCAAGATCTGCCGCCGCATGGCGCATTTGAGTTTCCAGCTCGCCGATATAATGTTTCAAGCTCATACCAACGAGATGCTCGGCTCCCGGTCCCACGTCGACCATCATGCGGTCGCGCTCGTAGACGCTCTCCATGATGTCGCCGATCTGTTTCTTCACCGACTCGGGGGTAATGCCGTGCGTGCGGTTATATTCTTCCTGTCGCCCGCGTCGGCGTTCGGTTTCGCTCAATGCGTATTCCAACGACACGGTGATGCGGTCGGCATAGAGCAGCACCCTGCCGTCGATATTGCGCGCCGCCCGCCCGATAGTTTGTACCAAGGAGGTTTTGGACCGCAGGTATCCTTCCTTGTCTGCATCCAGGATAGCGACTAGCGCGCATTCCGGGATGTCGAGACCCTCGCGCAACAAGTTGATGCCGATCAAAATGTCGAAGACGCCGAGCCGCAGATCGCGGATGATCTCGATCCGCTCCAACGTGTCTACATCCGAATGGATATAGCGGACCTTCAATCCTGCTTCGACCATGTATTCGGTCAGGTCTTCCGCCATGCGCTTGGTAAGGGTGGTGATAAGCACCCGTTCGTTGGCGGCGACGGCCTTGTGGCATTCCGCCATGACGTCGTCGACCTGGGTTTCCGTCGGCCGGATGTGGCAAACTGGGTCGGTGAGGCCGGTTGGGCGCACCACCTGCTCGGTGAACACGCCGCCGGTCTGATTAAGCTCCCACGGCCCTGGCGTCGCCGAGACAAATATGGTTTGCGGGCGCATCGCCTCCCATTCGTCGAACTTTAACGGCCGATTGTCGATGCAGGACGGCAGCCGGAAGCCGTATTCCGAAAGCGTTGATTTCCGCGCGTAATCGCCTTTGTACATGCCGCCGATCTGCGGGACAGTAACATGGCTCTCGTCGATGATCATCAGCGCATGGTCGGGTACATATTCGATCAGGGTGGGCGGCGGCTCGCCTGGGTTGCGCCCGGTCAGATAGCGTGAATAATTCTCGATTCCGGCACAGGAGCCGGTCGACTCAATCATCTCCAGATCGAACGTTGTGCGTTGCTCCAGGCGCTGGGCTTCGAGCAAACGGTTCGCGGCTTCCAAACCCGGCAGGCGGCCCTGCAATTCCTGACGAATGCCGATGACGGCCTGCTGTAATGTCGGCTTGGGCGTCACATAGTGGCTATTGGCGTAGATGCGAACTGCGTCGAGCTCGCCCATTTTTTCGCCGGTCAATGGATCGAACTCGTGGATTGCCTCGACCTCGTCGCCGAAGAGCGAGACGCGCCAAGCGCGATCCTCGTAGTGCGCCGGGAAAATCTCGATCGTATCGCCCCGCACCCGGAACGTGCCCCGTTGAAAATTGGCGTCATTGCGGCGGTATTGCAGTTCGACCAATTGGCGCAGTAGGCCGGACGGATCGATCTGCGAGCCCGACGTCAGGGTCACGACCATCTTCGAATAAGTTTCGACCGCGCCGATACCGTAGATGCAGGAAACGCTGGCGACGATGATCACGTCGTCGCGCTCCAGCAACGACCGCGTCGCGGAATGGCGCATGCGGTCGATCTGTTCGTTCACCGACGCTTCCTTTTCCACGAAAGTGTCCGTGCGCGGCACATAGGCTTCGGGCTGATAATAATCGTAATAGGAGACGAAATATTCGACCGCGTTGTTTGGGAAAAATTCCTTCATCTCGCCGTAAAGCTGCGCCGCCAGGGTCTTATTGGGGGCGAGCACGATGGTCGGGCGTTGTACCTTCTGAATGACATGCGCAATCGTGAAGGTTTTGCCAGACCCGGTGACGCCCAACAGAACCTGATCCCGCGCACCGGCTTCCAAGCCTTCGATTAGCTCCGCGATTGCTTCCGGTTGATCGCCCGCAGGCTTGAAGTCGGAGGTTAGTTCGAATTTCTGGCCGCCTTCGGTCAACGGCCGGTCGTGGCGCTTCGACGGCTCCCAATTGTGCAGGAACGCGATCGATGCTTCGTCGAATCCCGGCGATTTTGTAGATACTTCGGACATAGAAAATATATAACGGTTTCCGGCACCCGATTGCTAGCTGGGTTCGCCAGATTTTTATTCTGTTTTCACTAAAGGGACGAAGGCCACTGCCAGGCCGCGCTCTTCCTCAAGCTCGCCGTCTTCCTGGCGCAGATTACGGGTAAGGAATTGCGTCTCGTGCCGGCGGCCCACGGGAGCCAGTCAGCGCCCGCCGGGCGCTAGTTGCGCTGTCAGCGCTGGCGGCAATGTCGCCGGTGCGGGGGTCACAATGACGGTGTCGAAGGGCGCTTCTTTCGGCCAACCTCGCCAGCCGTCTCCCAAACGGAAGCTGATATTGCCGTATCCGAGCGCTTTGAGCCGGTCGCGCGCTTCCCTTTGCAGCTCCGGGATGAGCTCGACCATGAAGACTTGCGCCGCCAATTCGGCGAGGACGGCGGTTTGATAGTCGCAACCGGTGCCGACCTCGAGCACTCTGTCAACTGATCTCAGGTTGAGTAGGTCTGTCATCAGCGCGGCGATATGGCGTTGTGAGATGGTTTTGCCGTGGCCGATGGAAAGCGGCTGGTTGGCATAGGCACTTCGCCGTGGGCCCTCGGGCACAAACTTCTCGCGCGGTACCGTGCCCGTTCGAAGAACACCTCACGCCCGGTAAGGTCGGCCGTTCGCCGGGCATCGACTATGATTTCCGCGACCAGGTGTTGCCGGTTCCCACTTAGGTCGTTGTCCATTTTGCCCCCTTAACGCTTATGAGGGTCGGACAAGGACTTGCGATACTGGTCATTCCGCCACATATACCGCTCGAGTATTTTATTCAGGTTTGGGGATCTTATCATGGCCAAGGCAAAATCAAAAAAAGCGTCGGACAAATCCGCAAGCGGTGGCGAACGGCATCAATTTCAGGCTGAAGTCAGCCGCCTTCTTAATATTGTTGCCAATTCACTCTACAGCGAAAAGGAAATTTTCCTGCGCGAGTTGATTTCGAACGCATCCGACGCCTGCGACCGCCTGCGCTATGCCGCAGTGACCGAAGCCAGTTTGGCGGCGGGAGACAGCGATTACCGGATCGATATCAGTTTCGACAAAGCCGCGCGGACACTGACCCTTACCGATAACGGGATCGGCCTCAACCATCAGGACTTGATCGACAATCTGGGCACCATCGCGCGCTCGGGCACCGCAGCGTTCATTGATTCGGTCGCGGAGGCAAAGAAAGAGAAAGATGACACCTCCGGCGACGTCAATGTAATCGGCCAGTTTGGTGTCGGCTTCTATTCGGCATTTATGGTCGCGGACGAAGTGACGGTGACGACGCGCAAGGCGGGCGAGGACGAGGGTTGGCAGTGGAAATCCGACGGCATGGGCGAGTTTACTATAGAGCCCGCCGCTGATGCCGAGCGGGGTGCGCAGGTTATCTTGCATCTGAAAAAAGAGGCGGATGAATACCTGGAAGCGGCGCGGGTCCGGCAAATCGTTAAGACGTATTCCGACCATATCTCGTTTCCGATCTCGCTGAGCGAAACCGGCGGCGGCGAGAATGCGCCGGTCGGCGAGCGCCTCAATCAGGCGTCGGCGATTTGGACGCGTCCGAAGTCGGAGGTTGACGAGGCCGCACATAAGGAATTTTACCACCACGTCTCCCACGCTATCGACGACCCGTGGCTCACGTTGCATTTCCGGGCCGAGGGGATGATCGAGTATTCCGGCCTGCTCTATGTGCCGACAGCCCGCCCATTCGATCTTTTCCATCCGGAGCGCAAGGGCAGCGTGAAGCTCTATGTAAAGCGCGTATTCATCACCGACGATTGCGAGCATCTGGTACCGTCCTGGTTGCGGTTTCTGCGGGGCGTTATTGATTCGGAGGATCTACCGCTCAACGTCAGCCGCGAGTTGTTGCAGAACAACACGGTGCTGGCGCGGATCAAGGCCGGCGTCACCAGCCGCGTCATCAATGCGTTGACAGAAAAGGCGGAGAAGGACACTGAAGCCTTTGCGGTTTTCTGGGAGGCGTTCGGACCGGTGCTCAAAGAAGGCTTGTACGAAGACTTTGAGCACCGCGAAAAACTGACGAAGCTGGTACGGTTCCGGTCCACGGCTGGCGATGACCTCGTGAGCCTGGACGAATATATCGGCCGCATGAAGGACAGTCAGGAAGCGATTTATTATATCGCCGGTGACGATATGGACGCGATCCAGCGCAGCCCGCAGCTCGAAGGTTTCCGCTCCAAGGGAATCGAAGTTCTCTTGATGAACGATCCCATTGACGAATTCTGGGTCCCGACTGTAGGCATCTACGATACGAAGCCGTTCAAATCGGTGACCCGGGGCGGCGATGATCTCGACAAGATCAAGGATGCGGACGCGCCGGAAGAGACAAAACAGACGGAAGAAGAAGCCAAGGGCATGGATGCGCTGGTGGCGCTCATAAAGTTGGAGCTGGGTGATGCGGTGCAAGATGTCCGCAGCTCAAGTCGGCTTACCGATAGTGCGGTGTGTCTCGTGGCGGGCGAGAACGATCTCGATATGAACCTGCAGCGCTTGTTGAAGCAGCAGGGTCAGCTGACGGCGATCACGCCAAGGGTGCTCGAGCTCAATCCGAAACATTCATTGATCACGGGGCTTGCGGCGAAAGCGGCGGAAAGTGGAGCTGCCGATATCTTAAAGGACGCGGCATATTTATTGCTCGACCAGGCCCGCATCATCGAGGGCGAGCCGGTGAGCGACCCGGCGGCCTATGCCAAACGGATGTCGCATATCATGACGGCGGCGTTCGGCAGTTAGTTAGCGGCTGTTGCCATTTTATGTCACTCCGGAAACGGGTTTGCGTTATTCGGAATTAAGTCCTGAGAGAAAGACATCGATCGGTGAGCCATTGGCGGCTCTCAGGCTATAGTTCCGGTTTCCCTTTGAGCCCCGGAATGACCAATTATTGCTTTATCCCCTAACTGTTGAAGGGCAGGCCGATGGCGGCGACGATTTTGTCGTATCCGCGCTTCTGCACGAGGATGGCGCAGCCACCGTCACCCGGTCGACCGTCGATCGGAAGGCAAAGGTTCGCAGGTTCGCCGCTCCAACTGTCGAGCGTGTCGTATTCCAGGACCACGCACGCATTGACCAAGGTCTTGCCCCGGTTCTCGACTCGTTTCACTTCCGTCGAGTGATTCTTGTCGAAGTTCACGAAGACAATGTCATAGACCTCCGTGGCTTTGGACGCACCGATTGTGGCGGTGTTCGCACTGTTTGCTTTGCGAACGTCAATCTTTGGACCGGCGCCCATCGATTGTTTGCGCC
>CAJWTF010000185.1 GCA_913046825.1 uncultured Rickettsiales bacterium
GGCTCGACCCCCGCGTGAGCTTCTCCTCTCTAAAGGATAATCAATGAGCGCCACCGCTTCCCAGGATACGCCGGTGCGCCGCATGGCGCGGCGCTTCTTGCAACACAAAATGGCCTTGATCTCCGCTTTGGTTTTGTTAGCGCTGTCTATACTTTCTTTCGCAGCCCCCTTGGTGGAAGTAGCACTTGGTATCGATCATACCCATGTGGACCTATATAAGCGCTTTAGTTCCCCTTCATGGGACCATCCATTCGGTACCGATGAATTGGGACGAGATCTATTCGTTCGCTTGCTCTATGGCGGACGCGTTTCACTTACGATCGCTGTTATCGCGGCTTTATTCGCAGCAATAATAGGCACACTGATTGGCATAATCGCCGGCTATTACGGTGGCTGGCTGGACCGGTTACTCATGCGCATCAATGACGCCTTTATCGCGTTGCCATTGTTGCCGCTCTTGATCGTTCTTGCCGCGGTAGATTTGGAGAAGGTCGGCATTCCAAAAGAAATCGCGCAATCGGAGGATATCAGTCTTTACAGTATTGTCGTCATTGTCGCCTTGGTCGGCTGGAACACAGTGGCGCGTTTAGTAAGGGCGGAAACCCTGACGTTGAGGGAACACGACTTTGTACGCGCCGCCGTGGCCCTCGGCGCATCACCAACCCGTGTTATGGCACGCCATATTCTTCCCAACGCAATTTCCCCTATCATCGTCGCGATAACGCTATCTGTCGGTACAATCATTTTATTTGAATCCATTCTGAGCTTTCTTGGGCTCGGTATTCAGCCCCCAGTCGCTAGTTGGGGCAATATGCTCAGCAATGCTCAGGACCTAATTTGGTCGACTCCGGTGTTGGCAACTTGGCCGGGATTAATGATTTTTATCACCGTCATCGCCTTCAACTTCCTTGGCGACGGATTGCAGGACGCTTTAGACCCACGGGCAGGCGATTAGCCCGGAATAAGAGCCACAAGGCATTATTCCCACTATATCTAGCCATTCGTAGACGCTTCGAAGACAACCTCACCGAGTCGCATTGACTCCAGATACAATTCCCTCTTAAGCTCTAATGGCCAGAATTGAACGTTAACGCTCGCTGAATGCGGGGGAAATTATGACTGAAATCGCGGGAGTCGGCGCTGCGAACGCAGGGTTGATCCGTGCTGCTGTTCAGAATGAAGAGCAGCAGCTCAACCAGCAGCAAGCACAAAACAATCAGGACTCTACTGCCGTTGCCGCGCGACGCGTTGAGCAGGCTCAAGGTGGCTCAGGCGATAATGGTGTCGGCAATCCGGGTAATCAAAATTTTGACTTCAGTGCTGACGACGTCCAGCAAGAGCAAGTAAACGCCCAGGTCGATCTCAGCTTGGAACGCGAAGAGAACACCCAAGTCCAACTACAGGACGAAAATCTCAGAGCGAACGACAGTGTCGAAATTTCGTTAAGTAATGCGGCACAGCAATCCCAAAACAATATCAATCAGCAGGCTGTCCAAGATGTTGAATCCGCTAAGCGAAGCCAGCAAGTAGGTATAGCCCAAACGGATTCGTCAATCGCTTCGGATGAGTTCACTCGGGCGCTCGATGACAAGCGAGAGCTTGATGATGCCTCGAACGGGGAATCTCGTGGGGCGCGGGAACTTGGCAGAGTCTTAGATACTTTCGCTTAGTATCTGTTAGACAGCTAAGCAGCAGTGGATTGAGGTTGTCTCATTGGGGTTGCGTCGCTAAGCCCATGCAGCGCGGTCAATATAACTTCGGCATTCGGACCGTTGAGTGAATAATAAATCGTTTGTGCGGAACGTCTTGTTTTGACGATCTTAGCGACTCTTAACCGCGCCAAATGTTGAGAAAGCGCTGATTGGCTGAGATCGAGTATCTCTTCCATCTCGCCAACGGATTTCTCGCCTTGCAACAGATGACACAGAATAAAGCGACGCTTCTCGTTCGCCATCGCCTTCAACAACGCGCCAGCTTCGTCGACATCGTCGATCAATTCCTGCGCCAATTTTTCGCGACCGGCAGCTCTCAACGCGTATACCCCTTCATTCACTTCACTTAGTTCGCAAATAATAAGGTATGAGTCCCTCACACGTTGACACATCAGAACACGTTAATGTGATGGAATAAGTCCGAATTCATACAAAGCGGCGTGGGGTCAGATCAGCTTCCGATACCCCGGCCTCCAGGAACTCCGAGGGAAGGTTGCCATCGACGATCAAGCTCGCGGTAGCCACCCCCATCACTGGTGATGTTTCGATCCCATATCCGCCTTGACCCGCGAGCCAGAAAAAACCTTCCGCATCCGGTGCAAAACCGACAACCGGTGTTTTATCGGATGCAAATGTCCTCAGGCCGGCCCGGCTATGAGAAATCCGCCCGACCCGCATCGTCGTCATTCGCTCAATCGCATCCGCAATCAACGCAATATCGAGTTCTTCCGGTTGCGCATCCGATGCCTCAACTGGCGTCTCGTCGGCAGGCGACGCCAGAACCTTCCCGGCGTCCGGTTTGAAATACCAATTCTCGTCAGCGTCGATCACCAGTGGCCAGGCGTCAATCGCCGCATCGCTCGGCGGATCGAACAGGATTACCGTCCGTCGTTTTGGCGTCAAACCGACCGTCGCGACGCCGGCACGCTCGGCCACGACATCCGCCCAAGCACCTGCTGCATTCACAACGACCGGTGCTTCAAATCCGCCCGCTGGCGTCTCAACTCGCCAAACGCCATCTTGTCGTGTCAAGCCGGTGACTTCCGCATTCGTGATAATGTCGCCACCGCGCGACCGCGTCCCCCGCAAGAATCCGCCATGCAAAGCATGCACATCCATATCGGTCGATTCCGGCTCAAGGACGGCACTGTCGAAGGCCTCGGCACGTAAGACCGGTACGATGCCGCGCGCTCCCGCAACATCCAATTCCGATACCGGACAATTCTCTTCCGCCGCCATTGCCACGAAGGCATCAATGACCGGGCGTTGAGCATCCGTCGCCACAAACATCGCGCCGCGCGGTGTCAGGATCGGCGCACTCGTAAATCCATCCGGAGGGGAGATGAGAAAATCCTTACTGAGGCGCACCAAGGCACGGATCGGGCCGTTGCCATATAGCTCGGTAAATTGCGCAGCGGAACGTCCCGTACTGTGATAGCCGGGTTGGTCTTCCATTTCGAGCAACGCGACTGAACCATGCAGTGCCAGCCTATACGCGGCCGATGCTCCGGCAATCCCCCCGCCTATGATGATGAAATCGTATCCCATCTCCCTAACCTATTCCGCTGTCTGGGCAACGGCTTCGTCCGCCCCTCGACCACGTTCCAGGACGCCGATGAAGACGCTCAACAAGGGCGGCACGATAGCGAGAGTTAAGACCGCTGAGAGCGATAATCCACCGACAACGACGGAGCCGAGACCTCTGTATATCTCCGAACCGGCGCCCGGGAAAACTACCAGCGGCAACATGCCGCCGACACTGGTCAGGGTCGACATGAAGATGGGTCGGATCCGGTTCCGCGTCGCTTCCACGATCGCGTCACCATGGGCATAGCCTTCCTCGCGAATGTGATAAAGCGTCTGATGCACCAGCAGGATCGCATTATTGACGACGATCCCGATCAAGATCACGAAACCAAGCAAGGTCAACATATCCAGTGCTTGGAAATAGAACAGATTGAGCAGGTTTAGACCGATGACACCACCCGCGGTCGCTAATGGCACCGAAAGGACAATAATGAGCGGATAGACGAAGCTCTCGAAGAGCACCGCCATAACCAGGTAGACAATCGCCAGGGCAATCGCCAAATCCCACTTCATTTCAGCAGCTGTTGCGAGCAATTTGTCCGCCGTGCCGGACAGTCTGATTCTGACGCCGGGCGGCAAACCTTCCTCGAATAGTTTGTCGATCACATCACCCTGCAAAATATCCAACGCTTCCCCGAGCGCCAGTTCCGGTGCCGGGCGAATTTGTAGGGTCACAGTGCGGGCGTTGTCCACATGGCGAATTTCCGTCGGCCCCGCCGTCACCTGGACGTCCGCCAGGGAAGAGACCGGTAGAATCGTGCCACCGGGTGTCACGACCGGAAGTGCTGCAATGCCCTGGGTTTCCACAATACTGTCTTCTGGTCCCATCAACATCAGGTCGATTTGTTGGCCACCTTCCGTCACTTCCGCCACGCGAACGCCATCATTAAAGGCGTCGACCGTAACGGCGAGGTCCTGCGCCGACAATCCCGCATCCGCCAAACGTATGCGGTTCGGCACGATCCGAATTTCCGGCTCGCCCAATTGCAGACTAGGCCGAGGCCGGAAACTGGTGCCGTCCTTACGCGGCAGAATTTCGCCAATGCGAGCGCCGGCCCGACGAGCTCCTTCAAAGATATCGGTCAATTCCAAGCCCGTAATGTCCATGTCGATAGATCGGCTGCCGCCGATACCGCGCCCAAAAATCGATGGCTGAAAACTATGGACGAACGTGCTGGGCTCCTTGAATACCGGTTTCTCCAACAATGGGATCATGTCTTTTGCCCGCGTCGGGTCCATTCCCCGCCCGCCCAAGAAAACCTGCTGACGCCAAACCACGAAGAAGAAATATTTCAGCTTCGGCGGCATATCAGCTGCAGCGATGTCGTTCTCGTCCTTGGCGATATGCGGAAGCACTTCAGCTTCGACCCGATTGGCAAGCTCGCTCATCGTCTTGAGGTTATAACCGGCAGGCGGTTGCACGACACTGATCACCAGATTTCGATTGCCCTCGGGCAGGTACTCCAAGGGCGGCAGCAACCACCACGTCAGCGATACCGTCCCAGCCATCAACGCTCCGACGATACCGAGAGCGATCTTCTTATCAGCCACCATGCGCCGGGTAATGCCAACGACGCCGGCGATGAACATGCGCCCGAACTTGTCCGCAAAGGGCACGCTTAGTCCTTTACCCGGTTGCTTCACGTCGCCGCCAAGCAGTCGCTTCGCGAGAGCCGGAATTACGGTAATCGAGACAATCAAGGACAGAGAGACGGATACGGAAATCGCGACCGCGATGTCACGGAAAAGCTGCCCCACCTCAAGATCCATGATAAGCAGCGGAATGAAAACCATCACTGTCGTCAGCGCGGAGACGAGAATGGCGCCCCATACCTGCTGCGCGCCCAACAGAGCTGCAAGCGAAGGTTTCTTCCCTTGCTCGCGCATTCGATAGATGTTCTCCAAGACGACAATTGCAGCGTCGACGACCATGCCAACGGCAAACGCAATGCCGGCGAGCGAGACCACGTTGATCGAGCGTCCCAGAAGCGCCATCGCGACGAACGACGCGATGACGGAAACCGGTATCGCCAAACCGACGACCAAGGTTGCGCGTATCGATTTCAGGAATATGAGCAAGATCGCAACGGCGATGGTGCCGCCTATCCAGATATTTTGGATCACCAACTCGATCGCCGAATCGATATACACGGTTTCATCATAGAGCTGGCGGAACACCAAACGTTCCTGGGCAATCGGCCCCGAATTCAATTCGGCGACTGCCTTGCGTATACCCTTCATCGTCTCGATGACATTGGCGCCGACTTGTCGGGTGGCGTTGATTGCAATCGCCGGATGCCCGTTGGTCCGCACACGCGCCGTCGGCTTCTTATAGCCGTACTCGACCGTCGCGATATCGCCAACCAACACCCGCCCGATACCGCCGGTGCCGGTGGTCGGGCCGCCGGTGTCATCCGTCCGCAATACAACGTCGCGGATGGCCTCTACCGTATTGAGCTCTGCTTCAGTGCGAACGACG
>CAJWTF010000186.1 GCA_913046825.1 uncultured Rickettsiales bacterium
CCCTCTGGCGACGCGTTAGCCGGCGCGATAACAGACCAATGCTGAAAACTTCCGATCCGCGAGGTACACTAAAAAAATTAATAGATGAGCGGTATCCGACATACAGCGGGGCAGATTTGACGGTGGAGAGCACGGACGGCCCCCGTGACGCGACCGTCGACTGGGTTATAAACGCGCTCGAAGCTTATTGGCGGGACCGGGAGGCCCCACAGGATGACTGAAACAGAAATTGTCCATGTAGACTTGGCGGACAGGTCCTATGACATCGTGATCGGCGACGGGGTTCTCGCGCGTGCCGGAGCGCTGATAAGCGATATTGTTGGCGGCGACGGGGTCATCATCGTCACTGACGAGACGGTGGCGAAATTCTATCTCGATACCCTGGCGCATTCCTTGGGTGATGCGGAAATAGCGTTCGATAAGATCATTCTGCCGCCGGGCGAACAAACTAAAGATTTCAAGCATCTCGAATTCCTGCTCGACGAGCTGTTGACGCTCGGCATCGACAGATCGACGACTTTGGTCGCCTTAGGCGGCGGGGTGATCGGTGACATTACCGGATTCGCGGCGGCGATCGCGCTGCGGGGTATCGATTTCATTCAGGTTCCGACGACCCTGCTGGCACAGGTGGATAGCTCCGTTGGCGGAAAGACGGCGATTGATACGCCGCAGGGCAAGAATTTGGTGGGGGCATTCCACCAGCCAAAGTTGGTTTTGGCGGATGTCGGCGTACTGGATACCTTGCCGCGCCGGGAGTTGCTGGCGGGATATGCGGAAATCGTCAAATACGGCTTGATCGACGACGCGGCGTTTTTTGGTTGGCTCGAGGGACATGGCGCTCACGTGATAGAAGGCGACATGACCGCGCGGAGAACGGCGGTCGTCAAAAGCTGCGAAGCCAAAGCCAAAATCGTCGCGGAGGACGAACGCGAGGCGGATCGTCGGGCATTGTTGAATTTCGGGCATACGTTTGGCCACGCGTTGGAAGCTGAAGTATCTTACGGCGATATTCTGTTGCATGGCGAGGCGGTGGCCATCGGCATGACCTTGGCGTTCGAGATGTCGACGGCGCTTGGGCATTGTCCGGCCGGCGACTCAGAACGCGTGCACCGTCATTTTTCCTCTGTCGGGTTGGAATGCGACATGAACGCGATTGGACAAGGCATCGTTTGGTCGCCGGATCGGCTCCTGTCGCACATGGCGAAGGACAAGAAAACAAGGGGCGGGCGTAAGACGTTCATTTTGGTGCGAAAGATTGGCGAGGCATTTGTGAGCAAGGATGTTGAGGACGAGCAGGTCCTCAGGGTCCTGGGCGAGGCAGTGGCCGCATGAGTATCGAATACTTGGGTTTGATGGCGGCGATCTTCGTCTTACTGATTCTATCCGCTTTTTTTTCCGGCTCCGAGACGGCCCTGACCGCGGCATCCCAGCCGCGCATGCACGAGCTGGCGCGACAGGGTGATCGCCGTGCCGCTATCGTATTGGCGCTTTATGAGCAACGAGAACGGCTGATTGGCGCCATCCTGCTCGGCAATAATCTGGTCAATATCCTGTCGACATCGCTGGCGACGACGGCGTTCCTCTTCATCTTCGGTGAGGCGGGGGTTCTCTATGCGACCGTGGTGATGACCTTGCTGGTGTTGATCTTCGCGGAGGTGGCGCCGAAAACATACGCATTGGCGCGCGCCGACAGAATGGCGCTGGCGGTGGCACCACTCATTCGGGTGATAGTCTACCTCTTCGGGCCGGTTACCAACACCATTCATGCGATCACCAGCGGCACCTTGAAGGCGTTTGGCGTGGCGCCGGTGGAAAGCGCTGACCGAGCTGAGAGCGAGCAAGAATTGCGCGGCGCCATCGCGCTGCATACGGGACCGGAGCCGGAAATTCGTCACGAACGTCAGATGTTGCACAGCATTTTGGAACTGGACGACGTCGAGGTTGGCGAGGTCATGACCCATCGCCGCAATGTGACCATGATCGATGCTGATTTACCGACGCCGGAAATTCTGCAAATTGTTTTCGACAGCCCCTACACCAGGCTGCCGCTTTATCGCAGCAACGCGGATGACATCGTTGGCGTCTTGCACGTAAAAGGCCTGTTGCGTGAATTCGGGGTTCGGCGAGGCGATGTCGAGGAGATCGACGTGTCCTTACTGTCGGGCCAACCCTGGTTTATTCCTGAGACGACGACCCTATTGGACCAGCTTCTCGCGTTCCGCGAACGACGCGAGCATTTCGCGATCGTCGTCGATGAGTACGGCGCCTTTATGGGCATCGTGACGCTGGAGGATATCCTGGAAGAGATCGTCGGCGAGATCGACGATGAGCATGACAAGATCGTCCGCGGCGTCCGGCCGCAACCGGACGGCTCGTTTCTGGTCGACGGCACTGTCACCATCCGCGATCTCAACCGTGAGTTCGAATGGATGTTGCCAGATGAGGAGGCGTCGACCGTCGCGGGGTTGGTGCTCCACGAATCACGGATGATTCCCGAACCGGGGCAGGTCTTCAATTTTCATGGGTTTCGGTTTGAAATACTACGCCGACAGCGCAATCAAATATCCTCGCTTCGGTTGACTCCATCATCTTCGATGGGCTCCGCTGATACTTGACCCCGGGGTGAGGTTTTCTATTGCCGAAAGACGTTTGATATCCCGCCTACTAACAATGTAATGAAGAGGTTCACATGCCCTTGCCCCCGGCCGCTCCCCGCGAACACCTGCATACCCGCCGGATCGAGACTCGTGGATATCGCCGCGAAGACGGCCTTTGGGATATTGAGGGGACGTTGGTAGACACGAAGACCTATGCCTTTTGGAGCCATGCGCACGGCGATATGCTTGCGGGCCAACCGGTACATGATATGACGATCCGCCTGACGGTCGACGATGAGTTGGTGATCCATGATGCTGTTGGCTGCATGGATCACACGCCCTATCCGATTTGTGGAAACGCGGCCTTCAACGTGGAAGATCTGAAAGGCTTGAAGATCGGTCCCGGTTGGACCCGCCGGGCCCATAAACTTATGGGCGGTCGGCGCGGATGTACGCATCTGTTCGAGTTGCTGCGCCCGATCGCGACCACATGCTTCCAGACCATGTCCGGCTCGCGGTTCCGCGAAGATAAGGAACACAAAACGAAGCCCACAAATGTCGGGAAGCGTCCGTTTTTCATTGATTCGTGTCACGCCTTGGCGGCCGATGGCGATATCGTTAAGGACTTTTGGCCGCAATTCTACGAGGACCGCTCAAAAGCGTGCTAAGCGTAAAGACCCACATGCCACCCGCTTGCTTCGGGACGGAGTGCGGGTCATATTTCTGGGCATGAGACGCGGTACAGACAAATTTAAACCGGCGTTGACGTTCAGCGGTACGCGGCTCCGGGAATGCGATCACCGGGATTGCAATCTGGCGGCTGAATATCGCGCGCCGAAATCACGTGAGCTTCTCGGGGACTATTTTTGGTTCTGTCTCGAGCATGTACGCGCCTATAATAAGTCGTGGAATTTCTGCGCCGGCATGGACGCGGACGAAATCGAGACCGAAATTCGCGAAGATACGGTTTGGCGCCGCCCAACTTGGCCGATGGGCAGCGCCGAAGGTGATCGCCGCTGGCGGTTTGTGCGCGACGCGGATTTTAGCGATGGATTCGGCGCATTTCGGGGAAAATCTCAGGCGCGTGAAGATCCTGCGGGGGCACATCATCCACCGCCTGAATCACCCGAAGGAAAAGCATTCAACATTCTGGGACTTGACCCTTCGGCATCCTTGAGCGAATTAAAGGCTAGGTACAAAGAACTCGTCAAAACCCATCACCCTGATCGGAATGGCGGCGACAAGCTTGCCGAGGAAAGGCTGAAAGACATCAACGACGCATATTCAACCCTGCGAAAATGCGTCACCGCGTAAGTCTACGCGGCTATCATCGCAAATCGGAACGGATTTATGAGCACTGATAACGAAGAGCGCGTTAGGGCGCATACACTCGACGCGCCAGACACCGAGGTATCGGTTCGTGAGGCTTTTGGCCTTGATTCGAATTTGAAGGTCCCGGCTTTCTCTGAGGGGTCCGATTATGTCCCCGATATCGACAACAGCTATATCTTTGACCACGACACGACGATGGCAATCCTGGCTGGATTTTCCCATAATCGTCGTGTCCTGATCCAAGGCTACCACGGAACGGGTAAGTCGACCCATGTGGAGCAAGTCGCCGCGCGGTTGAACTGGCCTTGCGTGCGTGTCAACCTCGATAGTCACATCTCCCGTATCGATCTTATCGGCAAGGATGCGATTGTCCTGAAAGACGGCAAGCAGATCACCGAATTCCGTGAAGGCATTCTGCCTTGGGCGCTGCAGCAACCCTGCGCGCTGTGCTTCGACGAATACGATGCGGGTCGCCCGGACGTGATGTTCGTGATCCAGCGGATTCTCGAGGTGGAAGGCAAGATGACACTGCTCGATCAAAGCAAAGTAATCCGGTCGCACAAATTCTTCCGCTTGTTCGCTACGGCCAACACAATCGGGCTTGGCGATACGACGGGCCTTTATCACGGCACACAGCAGATTAACCAAGGCCAGATGGACCGTTGGAACATCGTCACTAGCCTGAATTATCTTCCTCATGAGGCCGAGACCGAAATTGTCGCTGCGAAGATTCCGACCTGGAACAATGAAGAAGACCGCAAAACCATCGAAGCGATGGTGGCGTGCGCCGATCTCTCGCGGTCCGGCTTCATTAACGGCGATATCTCGACCGTCATGTCGCCACGTACGGTGCTGACATGGGCTGAAAACGCCCAGATCTTTGACGACGTTGGGTTTGCTTTCCGTTGCACGTTCTTGAACAAGTGCGATGAGACGGAACGGCCGATCGTGGCGGAATATTATCAGCGTTGTTTTGGTTCCGAATTGCCGGAAACCGGAGTACAGGTACAACTGACCTGAGGAGCTTGCCGTGAGCGACGACCTGTCGCCCGTCGAACAATTCAAGCAAGCGACGTCCGCCACGCTGCGGTCGATCGCCGAGCGGGATGATATCGACGTTACGTTTTCGAATGAACCGTCGGGAATCACTGGTACCCGTGCGCGTGTGCCGTTCCCGAGTCGCGATTTGCCTCCGGACGAAGTGGCGCAAGTGCGCGGCGAAGCGGACGGTATTGCCTTGCGTCTGCGGCATCACGATGCCGCAACGCATTCGAAGAACATGCCGAGCGGCGATGTCGCACCGTTAATGTTCGAAGCGCTTGAGCAAGCCCGTGTCGAAGCCATCGGCGCCCGTCGCATGATCGGGCTCTCCGAAAATTTAGCCACGTCCATGGAGACACGCTTTCGCCAGCAGGGCCTGCATCGGGTCAAGGAGCGCACCGAAGCGACCTTGCCGGAAGCCGTGCGCCTGCTTGCACGGGAGAAACTGACCGGTGCGCCGCCACCGCCGTCGGGCCAAGCGATTTACGATCAATGGAAGCCGATTTTGGACAAGAAGATCGGCCACGCGTTGGATAAGCTGGAAGCGCGGATTACTGATCAGCAATCCTACGGTGAGGCGGTTCGCGATCTATTGTCCGACCTGGATATCGATCTTGGTGCTGATTCAAACGCCGATGAGATGGATGGCAGTGACGACGACGGCGAAAACGCCGATTCGCAGCCTGATCAGGACGAGGAGGGCGGCGAGCTCTCCGGTGAAGGCGAGGCCATGTCCGAAGCCATGATGGGCGAGGCTGGCGACGACGAGATGGG
>CAJWTF010000187.1 GCA_913046825.1 uncultured Rickettsiales bacterium
GATTGGCTGTTAGTTTGATCACCGGCTCGATCGGGTTACCGATGACGTTGCCTTGGCCTGTCGGGAAAAGATGCACCACGAAGCCCGCGGCCGCTTGCAGGGTCACGCACTCGGCCGCGGCCGATGATGTGTCCATAAAATAAAGGCCAGCACCTTTTGCAGGTTCTTCAGCGGGTTTGAGGACGTCGATATAGTTCGTCTTCTTTCCGATCTTCTCTAAATTACCGAATGCTTTCTCTTCAATGGTCGTCAGGCCGCCTTCAATATTGCCTTTGGTCGGCTGACTTTCCGAAAGATCGTCCGTCTTATGGCGTTCGATCATGTCGTTATATTCGGTCCAGGTAGCGTAGAATTTCTCGCTCGCCTGAGGTGTGGCGCCGCGTTCCTTGCAAACCAATTCCGCGCCTGTGATCTCCGACGTCTCCCCGAAGCAACTGGTGATACCGATTGGATCCATCTTGTCGATGAAGTTACCAACGGTTGGGTTCGAGCCGATGCCGGATGTGGTATCGGATTCACCGCATTTAACCGAGACCCAGAGCTCACTGATATCGCATTGCTCGCGCTGAATTTCGGAAGCGTCCTGGAGCATTTCCTGAGCGACGCGGCAGGCGTCGGCGACGGTTTTTATCTCACCATTGCGCTCCAGCGCGAAGCCTTCAACCCGCTTTCCGGTCTTGGCGATGCCGTCAACAACACGTCCGGTCCAGCCGGGCTCAATGCCGATGACAATAACACCCGCGACATTCGGGTTGGCCCCGGTGCCGATCAGGGTCCTGAAATGCAGATTCAAATCCTCGCCGAACTGCAAGCGTCCGTAGTGATGCGGCAACGCCAACGTCCCTTTAACGTTATGCTCAACCTTTTCACAGGCCGCGTTGGACAGATCATCCAGGGGCAGGATGATGACGTGGTTGCGGATGCCGACGCGGCCATTCTCGCGGCGGTATCCCATGAAATTTTTGGGCAACATGGTTCCTACCACTTCTTTGTCTTGAGGTTGTGGGTGTGAACGTGGCCGCCGATGGCGACGTCCTGGACGATTTTGCCAATATCGTGGCCGTATTTCAGAACCGCGTCACCATCCTTGAAATCGGCAAGCGCGATCTTGTGGCCGAGCGGTATATCGTTCAGTGCCTTGACTGTGATCGTCTCATCCGACTCCATCTTCCAGCCGGTCAGGTCTATCCCTGTTTTTACGTCCTCGACGACCACAACGCCCACGGTGTCGGTGTCGTTATGAACGACGAAATGAGGCGCTGACATGCTTCCTCCTGTGTTGATATTATTATAGTGACAGGGCTTGCCCGACAGTGCGCAAAACACGCGTACTCTGGGAACAATCCGTGTGTTGGACCATAAAAGACCCGGCGCTATGGGGAGTCAATGCTACCCCTGGGATTACGGGAGACTTCTGGTCTTTTTCGGACTTAGGTGCCGCCGTCGTGAGCAGTGCGGCTGTCGGCAGGGGCTTGATCGCGTTCGGTCATGCCGTAATCACGCAGGATGGCGGCGACTCGTAAACGGTAATTAGCGAACACGCCGCCACGCCCTTTTGCCTGCGCGCTCCGATGTTTTTCCAGATTGCGCCATTTTAGGACGGCTTCTTCGTCACGCCAGAATGAGAGGGAGAGAACCTTGCCTTCGTCCGTGAGGCTCTGAAACCGCTCGATGGAGATGAAGCCGTCGATTTTGTCGAGTTCCAGCCGCAATCCACCGGCAATATCCAAATACTCCTGCTTTCGTCCATCGGCGGGCCAAACTTCGAAGATGACTGCAATCATGTGATTTCCGACTCATATCGATAAGAAGGCACAGTCTTGCCGATGATGTCGTAAGGCGTCCAACCCTAATTGACTGCCATACCGTAGACGGCACTCGGGGGCGAAGCGAGATCGAATTCCAAGCGAAGGACCCTGCCGGATTTGCTGTATTCAAGGTGGTTCACGAGACTGTCCACAATCCCGATGCCACGCAGGCTGTGAGTGGAGCTTCTTCTGCACCAGATAACGGAATTGAAGTAGAAACCCCGCCCTTCATCTTCAATGCGTACCGAGATGCGCCGCCCGTTCCATGTCGCGGAGATTTTAATGCGGCGTTTTCTAAGCTGATTGTCGGCGAGCCGACTCTCGACGTCATCTAGGAACTCGCCTATGATATTGAGATCAATGGCGTTCGAAATTGAGCCGATTTCCAGGTTTCCGTGCAGGAGGGAGTTTGCGAGGAATTCGTGAAGCGCGATTTGGATCGCTGCTTTGACTTCATCGGGCATTTCGAAGTCGCATTCGAACCTTCGGATGAGGATGCTCGCCAGATCCAACGAATAAGCCGACGCGGAAGACATATCGATCTGAAAGGAGCGTGCTGTGACGTCGGTCAGTGAGCTTGCTGTACTCGCGATATCGCAATCATAGTTGGTCTCCACAATCGCAGCTGTCGGGCGGCTGCAAATTTGGAGCAATTCCTCATAGGTAGGCGCCTTCGTAAACGTCAGAATCTGATATTGAGGAAGCGCCCTGGGAGCTTCATCTAACTGCGTAATTTGAGATGGCTCAAATGCAATGGATCGCAGGGGAGTGCCGACTTCCTTGAGGTCGGTGGCATCTCGCGCATCACAGTAAACAATGTAGCTGTCGCTTGGCATTGTCTTCCTCCATTCTCGTGCAATCGGTCGGCGATTGTTGGAACGTGGTGATCGAAATTCTCTCTATAACTGCAATTGTCACCGCGTAAGGTTAATTCTCTGTAAAGATGCGAGAAAAAATTGGGTGGGTAGCGCACGCCCTCACAACGGTCTGTTGATGCAGGTCAACGCTCTAATCGTATTCAATCTATATGTCTCTGCGATGCATGGGGCGTGGTGGATGCCTCACGAACATAAACGCGGATGGAGGAAGTTGATGGGTGGAGAATACGAGGTGGGTGCGGCGGAATTGCGGGAATTGGCGGAAAACTCAATGATCTGCTGAAGATCAGAACCCTACTGATTGGCATGAAACAATTCGAAAGCCTGGAAGCATTGAGCAAAAATGGCCGGTGCTATCCGGTACCGCCCTACGGCGCGCATATGGTTCCATCGGAAAGGATGGGGAAAAGCTACAGTTAAGATGTGTTCTCTGTCACGCGGCGCTTTGCCGTCGTAAGGCCTTGCCGGGGCGGGCGTCGGTGGCCGCGCCATCGGACCAGACCGTACGGCCGTTCACGAAGACCGTATCGATGCCGGCGGCGGGCTCCATCGGGTGATCGAAATCGGCCATGTCGAGCACGGTCTCCGGATCGAAGACGACGAGGTCGGCGAAGTTCCCTTCCTTGATCTCGCCCCGACCTTGGAGTCCGAAGACTGACGCCGGTTTACCGGACATACGGTGCACGGCGTCCTCGAGGCTCAACAAATCGAGGTCGCGGCTATAGTGGCCCAATACTCTGGGGAAGGTTCCCCAAAGGCGCGGATGGGGATGGTGATCGTGCGGCAGTCCGTCAGACGCGACCATGGAATGCTGGTATTTGATAATCCGTTGCACGTCGGCTTCGTCCATCATGAAATAGATAGCGCCGGCCGGTTGAAGGCGGTCGCAGGCGTCCTCGACGCTACATCCCCATTCTTCGGCGATGTCAGAGAGATCACGCCCGCCTGCTTCCGGCTCCGGGACGGACCACGTGATGATTACGCGCCGCGCCTCGCCCAGTCGCCATTTCTGCAAAACGGTCGAGCCCGCGACATAGGGATAGACGTCGAGGTCGACCCGCTGGTCTTTGCGGATACGATCGATAATCTCCAGCGTTTCTTCGCTGCGCCCCCAATTCTCCTTACCCGTTACCTTATGATGGGACAGGACGACGGCGGCGTCAGATTCCCGGCCGATGCGGAAGGCTTCCTCCAGAGATTCGACGATATCATCGCCCTCGTTCCGCAAATGGGTCGTGTAAAGCGCGCCCGCGGGTCCGAGAAGCTCCGCGAGTTTTAGAATCTCACTCGTCGGCGCTGGTTTTGCCGGCTCGTAGGCGAGGCCGGTCGAGAGTCCGACAGCACCAGCATCGAGCGCTTCGGCCAAGTTGTCGCACATGGCGTCAATCTCGGTATCGGTCGCCGGTCGTTGCAATTCGTCCATAGCGCCGACCCGGAGCGTCGTGTGACCACACAGAAGGGCAGCGTTTGTCGCGGCGGGATTGGCGTCGATGGCGCTAAAGAATTCAGACATGCGGGGAAATTTATAACCGTCACCGAGGAGGTCGAGCGGCGGCGGCGGGCGGTCTCCCACAAAGCGGAGTGGAGCCAAGCTGACGCCGCAATTCCCGGCGACGACAGTGGTGACACCTTGGCTCGTTTTATATGACATGTCCGGCTTGGAAAGCAGGGCGTGATCGTCATGGGTATGAACATCGATGAAGCCCGGCGCGACGACGCGGTTCGAGGCATCATGCTCCACATCGGCCGAAGCCTTCGACAAGTCTCCGATTATAGCGATGCGGTCGCCCTTAATGCCGATATCGGCGCTTTGCCGGGCGGCCCCAGTGCCGTCGATGACGTCGCCGTTTCGGATGATCACGTCGTATTCGTTCGCCATGGCTTGAGCCTTACAATTATTTTCGATCAAGGTTAAATCTAACTGCCCGTTCGGGATTGGCCAACGGTGTCCGAGCGCCATCTTCTGTTAAAATGATTATCTAGGAGCGTGTTTGAAGATGGACCTCAGCCCCGAGAAAGTGCGGCAAGACGCCGAAGATGTATTCGATGTGATCATGGACGGGGGCATTGCCATAATTCCGCTCGACGTTGCCTATGCGATTATCGGACATCGGGAAGCGGCAATTAAGAAGATTTTCGCAGTGAAGAACCGCAGTTTCGAGAAACCCAGCGGCATGCTCGCCTGCATGGATCACTCGCTGCTGTTTCACGATCTGGGTGATAAAGAACGAGAAATTCAACACGCTTTGTTCGATGAGTATGACCTACCGTTTTCAGTGGTGGCAACGTTTGACCCGAAACATCCGGGATTGGCGGGCGTCGACCCTTATGTGATTGAGACGTCCTCGAAAGTCGGAACCTTGGATACGCTTTTGAACGCGGGGGCATTGCACAACGCATTGACGCAATTGTGTTTTGAGAGAGGCAAGCCCGTGTTTGGGTCGTCGGCAAATATATCGCTGAGCGGCAGTAAATTCAGCGTCGCTGATGTGGAGCAGGAACTGAAAGAAGTTGCCGATATCATCATCGATCATGGCACTTCGAAATATGCCAATCCGGAAGGTGTTTCGAGCAGTATTATCGACTTCCGGGATTTCACCGTCGTTCGGTATGGTTGCTGCTTCGATCAACTGGACAGTATTTTCCGTGATAGGTTTTCTATCGAATTGCGGCCTGCATCGTAGAATAAAATTAATTATTCAAATAAAAGATAATGTTATTTTATTATTTAAATAAATACTAATGAATATTATAAGATGAATATTCTAATATTATTCTAAGCTCAATTGTTGCGTTGAATTTTATTGTTTATCGGCATGGTTGTTCGTACTGTCCGCAGATTGGTCCTAATACGATTGGACCGCGATTAGATGACGATGCCGATGGGTGCTGGCCATATGTCAATAATCGGGCGAGGCAAAAGCGGCATCCCCTCGGTAATAGCGGCGCAGGTTCCGTTCCCGGTAACGCTCGACGACAGGT
>CAJWTF010000188.1 GCA_913046825.1 uncultured Rickettsiales bacterium
TACAGTCTACGGTCAAACCCACCTGTGGCAATATCTATCGCAAAGCAATAGCGCGCTTTTATAACAGCCGTGGCAAGACATGGCGACTATCGCGACACTATGTCGCAAAAACAATGGAATTGCCATGCCTTAGGAGATGATCGTGATTTTCCACGGCATTCTGCCTCAGCAATAATATGCGTGCCGTCATTCCGAAAATTTTATAAGCTATATCTGTTATCGAGTGGACTCGACGAACATATGCGATACCTAGTGCGTTTGACCCGACTGTAGTAATGTCCGTTCAAGATATTATCCGGTCAGTTTATTCACCTATTAAACGCACCGTTCGCTTTATTTGGGCAACATAGTATGGATAACTCGGCATGACCGATCTGACGAAAACGGATGAGCTGTTCTTCACGCGGGGCGACCTGGATCGCGGACGGATCGAGTCCCTGGCCGGAGAGGCACTTTCCGGTGCCGATGACGGTGAACTCTATCTTGAATACTGCCAATCTGAGAGCATTTCTCTCGACGATGGCCGTATTCGCAGCGCCAGTTTCGACACGACGCAAGGTTTCGGATTGCGTGCGATCTCCGGCGAAGCGGCGGGTTACGCGCATTCCTCCGAACTTTCCGAGGCCGCGATCAAGCGCGCCGGCGAAACAGTGCAGGCCGTACGTGCTGGACATGGCGGCACCCATGCGGACGCACCCATCGGCACAAATGCTAATCTGTACACCGAGACCAATCCCCTTGGTGAAGTCGCCTTCGAGGACAAGGTCGCGCTCCTCACTGAGATTGACGACTACCTGCGCGCCAAAGATCCCCGTGTTGGCCAAGTCATGGCAAGCATCTCAGGTGAATGGCAGGCCATCCAAATTATTCGCCCTGACGGCTACCGTGCGGCAGATATACGCCCCCTGGTTCGCCTCAACGTCGCCGTCATCACCCAAGACGGCGAGCGTATGGAAAGTGGCAGTTTCGGCGCCGGCGGACGCACCGGGTACGGCGATCATTTCGCACCGGAAACATGGCAAGAATATGCAGACGAGGCCTTGCGACAGGCATTGGTCAACCTGGAATCGGTGCCCGCGCCGGCCGGTGAGATGACGGTGGTGCTCGGGCCCGGATGGCCTGGCATTCTGTTACATGAAGCCATTGGGCATGGCCTTGAAGGCGACTTCAATCGCAAGAAGACATCCGCTTTCTCGGGCTTAATGGGCGAGCGCGTCGCCTCCCCGGGGGTGACCGTGATTGACGACGGCACCATCAACGACCGACGAGGATCCCTTTCCATCGACGACGAGGGGACACCTACGAAAAATACCACCCTGATTGAGGACGGTATTCTAGTCGGCTACATGCAAGACCGGATGAACGCCCGCCTGATGGGAATGGAAGCGACCGGCAACGGGCGCCGGCAGTCCTACGCCCACGCACCAATGCCCCGCATGACCAATACGATCATGTTGGCGGGCGACAAGGACCCGGAAGAAATCCTAGCTTCCGTCGACAATGGCCTTTACGCGGTCAATTTCGGCGGCGGACAAGTCGATATCACGAATGGCAAATTCGTTTTCACCTGTACCGAGGCTTATATGATCGAAAACGGTCGAAAAGGCGCTCCGGTCAAGGGAGCTACTCTGATAGGAAACGGTCCGGATGCGTTGACGAAAGTATCGATGATCGGCAATGACATGATGTTGGACCCGGGTGTTGGCACCTGCGGCAAGGACGGACAAGGCGTGCCGGTCGGCGTTGGTCAACCTACGATGCGGCTGGATGGATTAACGGTTGGAGGCACAGCGGCCTGATTTCGGGTGTCTGACAGAGATTACCGTGGGACAAACGAAACTCGCCATAGAGTTTCTAATGCTTACTGCCCTCGGTGGCTGCAACGACAAGGAACCCGAAAAGCAGATCGGCCCCGGCCTTGCACAACTCGTGTTCCAGCTTGCCAAATTGCGCCATGAGATTTTCGACGGGTGCCATTCGTATGTCCACAGCCGGCGCTATTCCGAATCTATCGGTACAGGCGTCACGCTTCAGGCTGGAAAAGTCTGCGTCGAGTTGGGCAACCTGCCTGAGCACTCGTGTGAGTTATCTTATCAATGGCGGGGAAAGTTTGGTTCAACCTAACCATCACGTTGCGACACGCCTGGAAAGCGATATGATCACCATCGGGAATCGGGCCAAGGACGACGCAGGAAATGGCGTCTTAGTGCCAAAGACACTCTATGTCGCAGAAAATAAAATCGACGTCCAATAACGCCGTCTTCCAATCAGTAGGACATTTCGCCGTAGACTTTATCGATATCACAGGCCCAACGGCCCTCATAAGCCTCGAGTAGTTCTTGCGCCCTGGTTTTCCCACTCTCGGCGATCTCGCGCAATTCAGCGAGAAAGATGGTCTCATCCTCACCGATGCCGTTCTCACGTGCCCGGTTTTTTAGCCCCGTCTCCGCAATCGCGATCATCTCACGTGCGATATCGAGTACCGTGCCATTGCGGAAAGATGTGTCGAGCGCTGTTTTTGGCGTCTCCGCGCGTAAATATTCACGTTCCTCGTTGGTCCAGTCCCGGCACAGGTCCCAAGCAGCATCGAGGGCGGTTTGATCGTAAATCAACCCGACCCAAAGCGCCGGCAAGGCGCAAAGACTGCGCCAGGGGCCACCGTCGGCGCCGCGCATTTCGATGAACCGCTTCAAGCGGACTTCCGGGAACGGCAGCGTTAGCTGATCCTCCCAATCGCCCATCATCGGAGTGATGTGTTCTACCGGCGAGAGTTTACGCGCCATAAAATCGCGGAACGACTTGCCGCTGACGTCAATATACTCGCCGTCGCGGTAGACGAAATACATCGGCACATCGAGGACGTAATCCGCATGCGCCTCGAAGCCAAAGCCTTCGTCAAAGACGAAAGGCAGCATGCCGGTTCGATCCGGATCGGTATCCGTCCATATAAAGCTGCGAAAACTTTGATATCCGCAGGGCTTGCCCTCGACGAAAGGCGAATTCGCGAACAGCGCTGTGGCAATCGGCTGTAATGCCAAGCTGACGCGCATTTTCTTGACCATGTCGGCTTCCGAATCAAAATCCAGATTGACCTGCACGGTGCAGCTACGCAACATCATGTCGAGCCCAAGCTTACCCTTTTTCGGCATATACTCGCGCATGATCTTATAGCGGCCCTTCGGCATCCAACCGACATCCTCACGACGCGATTTCGGATCGAAGCCGAGGCCCAGCATACCAGCGCCTATTTCTTCGCAAACCGCCTTCACCTCGGCAAGGTGGGTATGAACCTCAGCGCAGGTCTGATGAATGTTCTCCAGCATCGCGCCAGACAGTTCGAACTGCCCGCCCGGCTCCAGGGATACAGAAGCGCCGTCCCGTTTACGGAGGGCAATGACATTGCCACCCTCGAACACCGGCTCCCAGCCGAAGCGGGTTAACCCATCCAGCAACACCTGAATTCCGGGAGTGCCGGCATAAGGCAAACGCTTAAAATCCGCGCGGTTATAGGCAAACTTCTCGTGTTCCGTGCCAATTCGCCATTGCTCACGCGGTTTGCAACCACTCTCAAGATACTCGACAAGTTGTGGCCTGCCGGTAATTGGTTCACCACCGGATATAGAGGATGCGGCCATGGAATTTCGTTTCTCTTTTCATGCGACGTAACCAAATACACATGTGATCTCATACTGGCGAACGCTTCCGCCAATCACCCAACGCCGCCTGCCAGCACGCCACCGCCGAGAGGGCGGCAGTCTCCGCGCGCAGGATACGGGGTCCAAGACTCACAAACCTTATAAAGGAGAGTTTAGCAAAGCCGTCAAGTTCCGTCTGAGAGAACCCACCTTCGGGACCGCACAAAAAGGCATAGGATATGCCCTCCGCCTCGGGCTCATGAAGCAACTCATTCAAGGGCATCGCTTCGCCCCTTTCCGCGCAAACGAGCAGTTGGCGATCGCTCTTAAAATTCTCCAATGCGACGGCGAGCGGACACGGTTCGGTGAACTCCGGCAGGGTCAGCCGCTCGCATTGCTCCGCCGCCTCGATCACATTGGCGCGATGGCGTTTAAGGTTAAGGCGTTTCACTTCGGTGCGCTCGGTGTAGATGGGCGAAAGTCGGGATACGCCGAGTTCCACTACTTTTTGGACGAGAAAATCAAGCCGAGCGCGTTTGATCGGCGCAAACAACAGCCAAAGATCGGGCTCAGCCACCTGATCGCGCAGGTGCTCTTCCACCCACAATGAGCCCGCACCGCGCCCTATAGTATCGATGCGGGACATCCACTCTCCGTCGCGCCCGTTGAACAGCGCCACCCGAGTGCCCGTGGGTAGCCGCAGAACGTGTTTCAAATAATGCGCTTGCGCGGCAGTCAACCCGACCGGTCGACCCTCGCCCAAATCATGTTCCACATATAAACGCGCACTGGCGTCGCGGCCGGTCGTCATGCGTCCATCGCTTGTCGGTCCTTCTTCTATCCTGCAAGATTACCTTATGTCTAAATGGACGAAAACCGACCCACAGACGGACGCCAGCGATATCGCGGCAGAAAGTTGGCTGTTTCGTCTCACCCCGAACGCCTTCCGCCCCTATCTGAACTTGGCGCGTGTAGATAGACCCATCGGCACCTGGTTGCTACTGCTCCCGTGTTGGTGGGGATTGGCTTTGGCCAGCCGCGGGGACTTCGTTCAATCGCTTTATTTCGGCGCCTTGTTCACCGTCGGCGCTTTCGTGATGCGGGGTGCCGGATGCGTCTGGAACGATATCCTTGACCGCAACTATGACGCCCAGGTCGCGCGCACCGCACAGCGCCCCATCGCGAGTGGGGACGTAAGCGTTCGCGACGCGACGCTATTTATGGCAGGCCTGGCGGGCGTGGGACTGCTGGTTCTGCTGCAGTTCAACGGCTTCACGATAGCGATTGCCGTCGCCGCACTCGGCCTCGTCGCCCTCTATCCGTTAATGAAGCGATTCACCTATTGGCCGCAAGCTTGGCTCGGCCTGACCTTCAATTGGGGTTCGCTGGTCGGTTGGGCAGCCGTCAATGGATCGCTTGACGCGCCAGTATATTACCTTTACGCCGCCGGATTTTTCTGGACCCTCGGCTACGACACTATTTATGCCCATCAGGATAAGGAAGATGACGCGCTGGTCGGTGTACGCTCGACGGCGCTCCTATTTGGCGATGAAACACGCGTTTGGCTTGCCGGATTCTATCTCGCCGCTCTCACGATGTTTATCGCCGCCGGATTTCGCGCTGAGTTGAATTACGTATATTACATCGGTGTCGGCTTTGGCGCGTTGCACTTTGTATGGCAAATCTTCCGGCTCGACGCGGACGACCCGCAAGATTGCCTTGCCAAGTTCAAATCGAACAAATGGATTGGCATACTGATAACGGCCACCATTGTCGCCGGACAATCTTGGTAGACAGCTCACCCAAAAGGGAAGCGTAATGACCGAACAAGCGCAAAAGGGCTATCGTCCTTCTATCCGCGATATCCGACTTTTTTCCGGCCTCGCCATTGGCGTCTTCATTACCTCTCATCTGATCAATCATGCGCTTGGCCTGCTGTCCATCGAAGCAATGGAAGCATACCGCAGGATCCACTCGGCAATCTGGCAGAGCCCCCCGGGGATCTTGGTTTTATATGGTTCCTT
>CAJWTF010000189.1 GCA_913046825.1 uncultured Rickettsiales bacterium
CATTAGCGGGAGGGCGTGAGGAACGTATGTGGAGTGTAGCGGTTTTCAGCTTCTCCGCCATTGCTTTGGTGAATTGGGCGGTGGTTGTGGCGACAGCTTCGGCTGCACTTTCCAGCATGCAATCGCGCCCGCAGCTTTTCTCGACGTTGTGTCGTTTGCAGCTGCGGAACTCGTGCGTCGCGGTGACTTTGCCGAATGCCACGTCGCGGGCTTCCTCGTCGATTTACACAAAAAAACGATTGCCCTTATTCCTGCGATGCATGGATATGGAAATCATGACCCCCAAGACCGTTGAAATGCGTGCTGATGAATTACGCGCGACTTCCACGGCTAGGTCCATGTTGCGCTCGATCTTGCCGCTCATTTTGCGGGCAGAGGGAATATCGGCGACGCTGCGCACGATCATGCCCTTGAGCTTTAATTGCGGCGATATTGTGTTATACGCCGCTTTAAAGATATCGCTGGAGGACGGAATGCTGCTGGGATCGCGATGATCCGCGACGACCAGGATGATTCGGGATTGTGCCGACGCGGGACGGTCGACCATCGCGAGGATACCGACCAGCAGCACGGATAGAACAATTCGGCTCAGAAGACACCTGACCCTTCCTCTCTCCCAAGGTCACGGTCATTGAACTAATTGAATACGGCGGCAAAGGAAAGCCAAACCATGACGATTGAAATCACCCCGCTGACGCCGGTCTTCGGTGCGCGGATTACCGGGTTCGATGCGCGCGATGCTCTCGACGAGGCGACGATTGTCGCGATTGACCGGGCGATCGATGACTATTCCGTCCTGCACTTGCCGGGGCAACCCGTCACAGACGATGAGCAGGTTGCCTTTACCGAGCGGTTTGGCCCGTTGGAGGGAACCTTACCGGGGGCCGTTGGCGCCGGCTCGAAAGTCGCCCGGATGTCGAATTATTTGCCGGACGGCACGATGAAGGACCCAAACGGCCAGAAGGCGCTGTTCACGCGTGCTAATATTTTTTGGCATACGGACAGCTCCTTCAATCCCATTCCTGCGCGGGCTTCCATGCTGTCGGCACGCGAGATCGCAACAAGTGGTGGGGATACGGAATTCGCCTCGACCCGCGCCGCCTATGACGCGTTGAGCGAGGAGATGCGGGCCAAACTCGAAGGCCTGATTGCCTATCACGATATCGCTCACTCTCGGCTGAAGCTGTCGCCGGATGCGGTCACGGCGGAGCAGCGCCGCAAGATGCCGCCGGTGCCCCAAGCAATGGTACGCGTCAATCCGACGACGGGCCGCAAATCGCTGCTGATCGGCAGTCACATCTCCCGCATCGAAGGCATGGCGGACTACGAAGCCGAGGCGTTGAACACGGAGTTGGTGGCACTCGCGACCCGGCCCGAGAACACCTACCGCCACAAATGGTCGACAGGCGATATTATCATCTGGGACAACCGCGCGGTTTTGCATCGCGGCCTGCCTTATGACGAGGTCAACGACCGCCGCCTGATGATCCGCACGACCTTGGCAGGGACGGCGCCGACGGTCATCGATGGGCGTATTCAGCCCGGCGCTTAGAGCCGCTTCTCTAAGTGGCTCATGGCGGCTAGGGCATCCGCGGCATCCGGTAGTTCGTCGAACACCGGGATGCCGTTCGCCAGTGCCCGCTCTCGGTAGGCGCGTTTCTTGTCATCGATCTCCGCTGAACCGTCTGAGCGGAGTGCCAGCGCAAAATGCGCCTGGCCCGGATATTTTTGGCCGATATCGACCGCGGCCTGGAACAGATTGTCGATGGGGTCGACATCGCCCCGCCCGACAAAAGCGGCAAGGTTCAAGTGCATGACCACCGCGTCCGGTGCGGCGGTCTCGTAGACGATGTCCAAGATCTGGTTGGCAACGCGGCCCTCTTCCTTCTGCAAGGTGCCGACCGGTGTGTCGATGGGATTGGCGACACTGGTGCCGGGCGGCAAGCCGAGGGCTTCGAGCGTTTGTCGCGTATGCTCGGGGAAGGGGCTGACTTCCAGTCCGCGCGCCGCGAAGAAGTCGGTCGCGAGGACGCTGGTCCCACCGCCATTGCCGAACAACACGACTTTTTTCGTCGGCCGTTCCGGCCGAACGGTGAGTTGCTGCAACGCGAGCAGCGCATTCACAAATTGATCGACGGTGTCAACCATGACGGTCGGCGTTTGCGCACAGAGCGCGTTCCATGCCGCCATGTTATCTGCAAGCGCGCCGGTGTGAGAGGCCGCCGCCATACGACCCAATTCCGAGCGGCCACCCTTCATCAAGACCAATGGTTTCGGTGTGGATGCATTTCGCAGGAGATCGAAGAACTGCCGACCATCGCCAATTTCCTCGAGATAGAAACCGATGACCGAGGTCTGCCGGTCTTCGAGATAGAATTCCAGTAGGTCGGCAGGGCTTACATCCGCGCAGTTGCCCGCGGTCACGAAGCCACTGAAACGCAGACCACGCCATTGTCCGCGCTTGATGATGTCGGTGCCAAGGCCACCGCTTTGCGTCACCACACCGACGCGACCAAGTTCCTTGGGCGCGTCTACTGGAAAGGTGACACCGCCGCGCGGTGAGTAAATGCCGAGGCAATTAGGGCCGATGAGCCGACACCCGGCTTCTCGGGCTTGTGCGAGTAATTCCGCCTCCAATGCGACGCCTTCTTCGACTTCACGGAAGCCGCTGGAAATTACCTGCGCGAATTTGACATTCCCTTTCGCGGCACCGATGAGAGGCGGGATGCGGTCGGCCCGCGTCGCGATATAGGCATAGTCGACCGGCTTCGGTGTCTCTCCCAGGCTGGGATAGGCTCTTAGCCCCTCGATCTCTTCGGCCTTCGGATGGATCGGATATATCTCGCCCGCGTAGCCATAGGCTTTCATCCGCCGAATGAAGGTGTTGGCGATGATACTGCTCGTGGTCGAAGCACCGACGACAGCGATGGTCTTCGGTGCGAAGAGCGCTTCGAAACGAGCAGTGATGGAATTAGTGGTTTCATCTTCTGGTTTATCTGCTCCGGATGCGGTGTTGTTCAGGACAATCGCGACATCGACGGCGACGGCTGCGTCTGGTCCGACGATTACTGGATTGATGTCGAGTTCCGCAATGCCGTCTCCATGGCGAGTGAGTAATCCGTCTTTGCCTCCTATTTTGAGGAGCAAGTCAGCGATGGCGTCTAGCGAGACGGGTGCCTCGCCGCGGGTGCCTTCTAGGATTGCCTTGCCGCGCAACTCGTCGAGCATCTCGCGAGCATCGCGTTCCGTGATCGGGCACAAGCGGAACGATACGTCTTTTAGGACTTCGACGAAAACGCCGCCGAGGCCGACCATGATCATCGGACCGTAATGTGGGTCGCTGAGACCGCCGATGACAACTTCCTTCCCGGGCGTAGCCATTTCCTCGATGAGGAAGCCGTCGATCGTGTTGGCATCAATGGTGGGAAGGGCTTTCATTTCCTCAATCGCGCTCTTTATCGATGCGGCATCAACAAGATTAAGCCGGACACCCCCAGCGTCGCTCTTGTGCAATATGTCGTCGGAAAGGACTTTGAGCGCGAACGGCGGAGTCTTATCCGCTATTCTACGATCAACCTCCGATGCGTCGGCGACCCTTACGGATCGCGGCACGTTGACGCTGTAACCCGCAAGGAGCGCCTTGCCCTCCATTTCGTTTAGCGCATTTCGGCTGCCCGCGCGGGCGAGTGCGAGGAGATCGAGATTCATCATGGCTTCAATAACTCGTCGGCCAGGTTTGCATCAAATGCTGGCCGATGCCGTTGTTTTTCCGTGACCGGTAGACGTCCAGCATTCGGATGAGGTAGTCGCGTGTCTCCTGCGGTTTGATTATATTCTGAAGCGAGAAAATGGTCGCCATATCCCAGACTGCCGAGTCTTTCTGAATGTCGGCCAACGCATCCTCGAACCCTTCCTCGCCGATATCTACCCCGTGGACAATGCTGGTTGCGAAATTCGGGTCCATGAAGCTGACTTCGGCCGTCGGCCAGGCGATCATTTCGTCGTTATGCTTGCCGCCGCCCATTGCCACATATGCGCGGCCATAGGCTTTACGGACGATGACGGTAATGCTCGGCACTGTTACCAGACAAGATGAGTTCATGAAGTTCATGATCCATCCGGGAGCACCCTTGCGCTCCGCCTCTGTCCCCACGACGAAGCCCGGCGTGTCCATCAAGCGCACCAGCGGAATGTTGAAACTGTCGCACATGACCTGGAAGTCGATGATCTTACGGCAAGCTTCCTGAGACAGCGCGCCACCACCAAATTGCGGATTGTTGGCGACGATGCCCACGCTCTTGCCGTTGAGGCGCGCGAGACCGACCGTCCCCGCTTTACCGAAGCGCGGTTTGAATTCGAAGAAGCTGTCCTTGTCGACGATGATCTCGATGATCCCGCGCATGTCATAGACCTGCGCTTGGCGTTCTGGGAGGATATCCAGAATTCCGTCTTGTTCTTGCGCCGCGTCCTCCACCGCTTCGTATTCGGGCGGTAGCAGACCGTTATTGGCGGGCAGATAAGAGAGGAAATGTTTGATCTCATCCATCGCTTCTTGGTCGGTATCGACGAACCGGTCGATAAGGCCGGTTTGATCAGCGTGTAGGCGCCAACCACCAAGTTCCTCCAGATCCACCTGTTCGCCGATAGCCATGGAAACCAGACGTGGACTCGAGACCGACATGATCGAGCCTTTTTTCATCACCGCGAAATCTGAGCAACAGCACAACCAGGCGGAGGAACCAAAGGCGGTATCTAGTGCCGCCGCGGCCCAGGGCGTGTCGCGCATGCGCCGGAACTGGGTCGTGTCGTTGCCGAGCAGGTTTCCCATGCCCCGCGCGCCCATGGCGTCCGGCAGGCGCGCGCCGGTAGATTCGCCGATGTGGACGAACGGAAAGCCCTTTGCCGTGGCGACACTGCGCGCATGGCCCATCTTTTTGGAGTTGGTGGCGCTCGTGGAGGCACCCTTTACGGTGAAGTCATTTACGCACAGGCCGATATCACGCCCCTCGATCTTGGCGAAACCGACGATCTTCCCGTCGCGAGGCGTTTGCTGTTCGTCTTCTCGTGAGATGCTAGACGCGCCGAGAAGACCGGTCTCAATAAAGCTGCCTTCGTCGACAAGCGCTTTCATGCGTTCCCAAGCATTGAGTTGTCCGCGATTACTCCGCCGAGCGAGTTTCTTTTCGCCCCCCATTGCACGGGCCTTAGCGCGCCTTTCGTCGAGTTGCCGCAGTATTTCTTCGTGTGCCATCAATGGTATCCAGGTTCGTGTGGAACGAGATTTTCGTGCTTTGTGTTAGATAGCGCAAAAGCAGTTCGCAGTCTAAGGCTGTGCAGAATTTTGCGACGCTTTTCGGCAGAAATTACGATGCCATGGTTCGGGCAATCAGAGGGGATGGGAGATTACGAATATTTTGGTCGTCAATGATGATGGGGACAAGCGGCTGTTGCTGCGCATCCTGTTGGAGGAGAACGGTCATGCTGTTAACGAAGCAGA
>CAJWTF010000190.1 GCA_913046825.1 uncultured Rickettsiales bacterium
GCCGGAACCATGACGAAGCCGCCGCCGACACCCATGATGGCTGACAAAACACCAACAAGGACGCCAATGGTCAGTGGAAGCAGAGCACTGATATAGAGCTTAGACTTTCTGAACCGCATCTTGAACGGCAAGCCGTGGAGCCAATTGTGCTGATGGAGTTTACGCTTTGCCCCACCGGGACGCCGGGAGCGCTGCAAGGCGCGCAGGCTTTCCACCAACATCAAGAACCCAATAGTGCCGAGAAACACCACATAAGAGAGCCGAATCACGAGATCGATCTGACCGACATCGCGCAATTCCCGGAACAGCCAAACGCCGAACGTAGACCCTATGATACCGCCGATCAGCAGCACGCCGCCCATCTTGAAATCAACATTGCTGCGTCGCCAATGCGCGATGACGCCGGAGACTGAGGATGCAAGAATTTGATTGGCTTCTGTACCGACTGCAATCGGAGGTGAAATGCCGAGGAAGATCAGCAGCGGTGTCATCAGAAATCCGCCGCCAACACCGAAGATGCCGGAGAGCATGCCAACACCGATGCCGAGACCCAGCAGTAGGAAGATATTCACCGAAAGTTCGGCGATCGGCAGATAAATATACACGTTCCGCCCTTGTGGCCTGTCCTGTGCCAGGGTCCGACCGGCGGCGATTGGACTCTCGCCCTTAAGCCGCACTTGGAATAGATTGCGAATCGATCGCACTATGCGCCTCGACAGCGCGCGAGACAAGAGAGCGTTGGCATAAGGCCTTAGATGCGTGGCCATTTGTCGCGGAACAGCGGAACGAGCGGGAGGTGTGATGTCTTACAAATCGATTTTCAAACCGGAGTTGTTCTCCGGTCAAGTTATCATCGTGACCGGCGGTGGTAGTGGAATTGGACGATGCACGGCACATGAGTTGGCGGCACTTGGTGCCCTAGTTGTATTGACGGGCCGCCGGATTGAGAAACTCGAGACGGTTGCCGCGGAGATCCGCGAGGATGGCGGTAAGGCGGATGTCATCGCCTTCGATATTCGCGATGAGGATGCAGTTATTGCAAGTATTTCGGAAATCCTCGAACACCACGCAAAGATTGACGGATTGGTGAACAATGCCGGCGGTCAATTCCCAGCACGTTTGGAGGATATCTCGAACAACGGTTGGAACGCGGTGGTGGCGACTAACTTGACCGGTGGGTTCCTGGTCAGCCGCGAAGTGTACCGCCAATGGATGAAGGCGCATGGCGGCGCCATGGTGAACATCATTGCCGACATGTGGCGCTCCATGGTGGAGATGGGGCATTCCGGCGCAGCGCGTGCGGGCATGATGAGTTTCACGGAGACGGCTGCGGTCGAATGGGGCCCGGACGGGGTGCGCGTAAACGCGGTCGCACCCGGTTGGATCATGTCCTCCGGCTTCGATACATATGACGATCCAGAAACTCGGAAACGATTCAGCAAGATGCAGAACTATGTGCCATTAAAGCGGATCGGAACGGAGGCGGAACTCTCCGCTGCGATTGCATTCTTGTTATCTCCAGCTGCCGGGTTCATCACAGGATCCTGCATTCGTGTCGACGGCGGCGTCCCGAATACCTGCGTGAATATCCCTTTGCCTGATGGAGAGAGCCGGGTCGAATCGTTCGAGGGGTTTCATCGCGCCCTGAGACCGAGTGTGCTCGACGAATAGGGTTTCTTGTTCTGATAGATGAGCTTGACCGACGTCTATTCTATCATTCTGTTCTCCGCGTGGCTGAGACCGTTCACAATCGGGCCGAACTACTCATAAAAAAATGTCGAAAAGCGGCCTTCAGTTATGGATAGGGCAACGATTGCGACAAAGTTTCCTATTTCCATCTCCCTAGATGCTCTACCGAGAGCGAATGCTTGCACGTCGAGTTTATACTCAGTGGGCTAAAGCACTTTCTTACCCGCACGCATTTCGATTCGAAGCTATGTCCGTTATCTACAAAATTGTAAGGAGACAAAAACGTCGGAGTGATAAGCTGATTTCTGGCATCTTCAGTCTTGTGCAGTGCACTCAAGTTTCTGCGGTCAATGCCTGGCTTCTGAGTGGGCGCCAGGGTTGTCGACGGACGTCATCCAGCGGACCAATTTATCGCGCCATTTTTGAACCAGGAATTCAGAACCTTTATTCGTGAGATGTTGAGAATCCCAAAATAGTAAGTTGGAGGATTCAATCACCTGACTACTTACAGTGTTGCAAAATGCAATCTTTGGATCTACCGCAATTGCGCCCTCGAAACGACCTGCCAATCGCTCTAGTACACCGTCTATATCTGCAGCCAATTTTATATTTGATTAAAGGTCTTTTGGCCGACAATCGGTACGCAAGCGATCTTGAATATCCCCGCCTGGCCGCGATAAACCCCATGTCACCGGAATTCGCGCTGGAACCGTCAAGCTTCGAATTCACACTCACTTAATTCCTTTCCCACCAGAGGAGAGGAAATTAGGACGAGTTTAGCTCAATAGCGGCGTCTCCCCTGGAGGAAGAGAGTTAGAGTGAAGGGCAACGGGGCCGCTCTCCTCGGGTTTACTAGCCTTGTACGATCGGGCCGCCCGCGTGGTACCAGGCTTGGATGCCTCCGGCGAGGCGGTGGATGTTGCCGGTGAAGCCCGAACCCACCAAGTGTTGCGAGGCGACGCCGCAGCGCACGCCGCTTGCGCAGTGGATCACTAGTTTCTTGCCATCATGGGCCGGAATTGTGCTCGGATCGAAGGTGGAGAGAGGGATCAGCGTTGATCCCTCTATGTGAGCCTGGGAGTATTCATGCGGCTCGCGCACGTCTACTACCACGGCTTCCCCGGTCTCGATCCAGGCGCGTAATGTCTCCGGTTCGATGAAGTCGACGGAAGGGCCCCCGTTCGGCGAGCTTGGGCTCATCGGCGGTGATCGGAGCCTTTACGGTCGAGCTGGCGGATCAGCGCATCCCAGGCAAGGCGGCCGACAGTGTCCGCGTCTCGGAATCGCTCCATCCGAGCCTTGCCGGATTCCTCGAGAACGTCGTCCGGTATCATGATCATCTCGTCGTTCAGCCCCTGTGTCGCGACCTGGATGTCGCAGGATTTCTCCAGGTAGTAGGCGTTGTGGAAGGCCTCCGCCACGGTGCGGCCGACAGATAGCGAGCCGTGATTGCGCAACAGCATGTTGCTCTTGTCCGCAAGATTGCGACCGAGGCTTTCGCGTTCGTCCAAATCCGTCGCCGGACCCTCGTACTCATGGTAGGAGAGATCGTCTACGATGTAGAGCGAGTGCTGGCTAAGCGGCAATAGACCATTCTTGACCGAGGCGACCGCGATGCCGGCCTTTGTGTGCAGGTGGACCACCGCCATGATGTCATCGCGCGCCAAGTAGCAGGCACTGTGAATGGTAAATCCGGCTGCGTTGAATGCGCCTTCGCCGCCTACAACGTTGCCGTCAAGATCCATCTTTACCAGGCTGGACGCGGTGACTTCGTCGAACATCTCACCGTACTGGTTCATCAGGAAGCAGTTCGGTTGGTCCGGCACGCGCGCCGACAAGTGGGTGTATACTAGATCGGTCATCCGCAAATTGTCGAATACGCGATAAAGCGCCGCTAAATCGCAGCGGGTTGCCCATTCGACGTCGCTGACGTCTTGTTGTTGAACCAATGTCGCAAGTGCCATGACTTCCTCCGCAAAGCTTGGGGCGCCCCATGCGCCATCAACTAAGTTATCACTAAAATGGCGCGATTGAAGTGCGGAATCAAATCAACTGATTGGGCGAAGCGTCATTTAAGTCGAGTTTTTGCGTTCTTGAAATGCTTCGCGGTCGGTTTCGCGAGCATCAACCCATCGTCCGAACCAGCGACCGCGTAACATTTTCGGAGACCGTCGAACCATCCTTCCCACTTGTGGCATAGGATATCGCCGCGCAGCCACCAGCTGCCCACATCGATATAGCCGTTACCGGACACACCCTCTATGGAGCCGTCAGCCCGCAAGGTGATATCGACCGGGAATTCGTAATCGGCACTACTTTTAATCATGACATCGCCTGCCTCGACGCGCGCCTTGAAGTCCTTGCCTGACAGAAAACGGTCGCCGGATTGGGCAGGTAAGGCAATAGTGGCAACAATTAAGACAAGCATAACGATACGCATTGAAGGACTCCTCGATTTCGACCGATATAAAACGTCACCAATAAGAACATCTCAAATCCCCTAGTGATGTGACAGCCGTTATTCGCAAAGAGAAGTTTCGGACTAATTTAATTTCCTGTAGAGAAAAATTTTAGCAATTCTGTTATTTCACCTAAATGTTCGAATAATTGTTCAATCAAGGGGTTCAACTGGGGGGATATATGACGCATTCCTTGCGCCGAGGATGGCGTACCACACTAAGGTTCTGAATCTGCATTCTCGCAATGTCATTAACACTGTCCGCATGTCAGACGACGGACGGTGGGGATTTTATGAGTCAGGCTTTCGCGAATTACGGCAAGAATTATCGACTGATAGAATTCCATCCTTTGACTCCGGGCGATACGGAGAGCGAAGTTGACCGTGAGGCATCGAGAGGTGTGTGACGTTTCGATCAAGAGGAAGCGGCTGACGATCTAGATGTATGAAAAATGGCGGGCTTCCATAGGTCCAGGCCGAATAGAGGCGCTTACTTTTATGCATTTCCCGAAAGGTAGGCTCGTCAATTGGAACCGAAGCGGCGATACCTCAAAGGCTTTATCCCGCTTGATGAAGCCGTCATCCGTCTCGGCTACGGTCGTTGCATCTACTCCCGCACCCGTTGCGACACAACGCCTGCTAGCAGCGCGGCTTGGCGAGGCACGCCGCGGCGTTTGGTCGCCGCGGACAGCCGCATGCGCTTTTGATCGGCAATAACGATTACTGACATTTTGGTGATTTGTTGACGGCGGTATAAGATGTGGAAGTCGTCGGCAAATTGCTGCGCTAGGAATATGGTTTCGGTGCACAGGTCTTGCTCAACGCGACCCGGGCACAAACCTTCGACGCCTTCGATGGATATCAAAAGGTCTTGAAGGAGGGAGACGATCTAAGGATCTACTATGTCGGTCATGGATGGCTCGAATCCAAGATGGAGCGTTGATATCGGTTGCCCGTCGATGCCAAAACGCGGAGCCACAGCGATTGGCACTCCATTGCGGACATTACCGATGCTTTAAAAGGCGCTGCGATCCCGTCATGTCATCGCACCCTGTATGAGGCAGTATCAAGATGGATAAAAGTCCCAAGGTTGGCAGAGAGTACGAGAAACCTGATTTTATTGCTTTGGCCCTACTGGATGTTATGAGGTGCTTGTTAACTACTGTTTCATTTATTCGGGCTTTGTCCAGTATCCCATGACTGCAGTTCTGTCAGGGAGGTACAACGATTTGATCACTTCCGAACATATCTTCAGCTGATATTCATATCAATTTCCAATGCCTCGCGAG
>CAJWTF010000191.1 GCA_913046825.1 uncultured Rickettsiales bacterium
CAGTCATGGATTTTACCGCCGGCTCGAACGCTAAATGCAACGGCGGCATGAAACAAAAATCCTGCATGATCGGTTCGTGCGAAGCTGGCGGTTTCGGTCTGTCACAGAATATAGTCCATACAGGCTGGGCGCTCAGTACGGAACCACGTTTCGCAAGGATCCAGACACAAGCGAAAGCAAAGAAATACGATCTTTGGAAAGGGAATTTCGATGCTCCCTGGGTATGGCGTGAATTGCAGAAGCAACGTTAGGTCACCAGGCTTTCGAATGCGCACCGACAGCTTCGACTTCGATCTGCCCACCGAGCGGATCGCTCAAGAACCCGCCTTTCCACGCGATTCCTCGCGCCTTCTTGAAGTGTTTCCAGACCGCTTGAGAGATGGAGCAGTGCTGGATCTCCCCAGCCTTTTGCTGCCGGGCGACCTGCTGGTTCTGAACGATACCCGCGTGATTCCGACCCGGCTTCACGGCAAACGCGGTGATGCCAATATTGAAGTGACTCTTCATAAACCCGTGGACGGAAACCAATGGTACGCGTTTGCCCGTCCCGGACGGCGATTGCGCGTCGGTGACACAATTAATTTCGCCGACGGGTTTTCAGCGGCTTTACTAGAAAAGCGTGATGGCGGTGAAGTTCTGTTGGAGATGACATCGACGACCGACGCCTTGATGGACTCACTTTACACTCATGGAGAAATGCCCCTTCCCCCGTACATCGCACGCGTTGACGATAACCGACCAACCGATGGGGAAAACTACCAGACGATTTATGCTCGCAATGCCGGAGCAGTTGCAGCGCCCACCGCTGGACTGCACTTTACCGACAACCTCTTCGGAGCGCTGAATACCCGCGGCATTGAAGCCACCTACGTCACGCTTCATGTTGGCGCTGGCACGTTTCTGCCGATTAAGAGCGAGACGATTGAAGATCACCGCATGCATGCCGAATACGGTGTCTTATCGGCTGAATCAGCAGCGCTAATTAATAAAACCAGGACACAGGGAGGTCGTATCGTCGCGGTCGGTTCGACGTCTCTTCGACTGCTTGAAACCGCAGCGCGAGGCACTGGAGAAATTCTCCCGTTTGAAGGTGAAACCGACGTGTTCATCGCGCCGGGATATCGCTTTAAGGTCGTGGACCTATTCCTGACCAATTTTCACCTCCCAAAATCTACATTGTTTGTTCTGGTCTCCGCATTTAGCGGAACGGAGAGGATGAAATCCGCTTACGCTCACGCGATCAACCAAGCTTACCGGTTTTACTCTTATGGTGATTGTTGCCTTCTGCACCCGAACTAAGCCACGTGACGGGGCCACCCGTCTTCCGCTAACATAACGTCCATGTCCGATATCAAGCACAATGATTTTACGCAACTCGGCCGCTCGGTCGAGGCACCGCAATCACCTGAACACGCCAATCTAGAGGCAGTTCAGAACCCTCACGAAGATGTGGACTATTTGATCCGCTTTACCTGCCCGGAATTTACCTCGTTATGTCCGGTTACCGGACAACCAGATTTCGCGCATTTCGTAATTGATTACGCTCCTGCCCAATCTATTGTGGAGAGCAAATCACTGAAACTCTTCATGGCATCGTTTCGGAACCATGCTGCATTTCACGAGGATTGCACGGTTTCAATCGGCAAGCGCTTGAGAGCTCTGCTTGCCCCAAAATGGCTTCGAATTGCGGGGTATTGGTATCCACGAGGCGGTATCCCCATCGATATTTTCTATCAATGCGGCGACCTTCCGCAGAATTTATGGGTACCGGAAACCGGCGTCGCGCCGTTTCGCGGAAGAGGATGAATTCCGCCGATCAAATCAAATGCGAAATCCAAGAACGCTCTTCGACTGAAGGATTCGATATCGTCGGTTTCGCGGACCCGGATATCGGACACCAGAGCGGTGAACGATTGGAGACGTTCATTGAGCATGGTTATCACGGCGATATGGTGTGGCTAGAAACACACGCGGATCGACGTAAATCGCCGCGGAGTTTGTGGCCGGAGGTCGAGACGGTCATCGTTCTCGGGGTCAATTACGGTCCCGATCACTTGCCACACGAGCGCTTGGACGAGGTCAGAGAAAATTCCCAGGGAAATATCTCTGTTTATGCGCGCAATTGTGATTATCACGACGTAATGAAAAAACGTCTGAGGCGGATCGGCCGATGGATGTGTGATACCTTCGACTGCGACGTGAAGGTATTCGTCGATACCGCGCCAGTATTGGAAAAGCCGATCGCCCAACGCGCCGGTATCGGTTGGCAGGGGAAGCATACCAACGTCGTCTCACGAGAATTCGGATCCTGGTTATTCTTGAGCGAGATTTATACGACCCTCAAACTACCTTCGGACATTTCAGAGCCTGATCGCTGCGGGACATGTCACAAATGCCTCGATATTTGTCCAACGAACGCATTCATCGCGCCCTATCAATTGGATGCACGAAAATGCATTTCGTATCTTACGATTGAGCATAAGGGGCATATTGCGCCGGAATTCCGTGCTGCGATGGGCACCCGGATCTATGGGTGCGATGACTGTTTGTCCGTTTGTCCGTGGAATAAATTTGCCCGCACAACTATTGAACCCGACTTTCTCCCTCGCGATAATCTAGACACACCGGCGATTTCGACCCTCCTTCGATTGGACGATGGGGAGTTCCGCAGGATGTTCAGTAAATCACCGGTAAAGCGCACAGGAAGAGATCGGGTCATACGGAATACCTTGATCGCCGCCGGCAACACAGGCGATCGCTCACTTGCGGGTGAAGTAACAATTCTTCTCGACGACCCTTCTCCCCTCGTCCGGGCGATGGCCGTATGGGCGCTGGCGCGATTGACTGACGTATCAGAGTTTAACAACCTAAAGGAGCGCCATCAATCTGGAGAAGCAGACCGGGACGTATTGGAAGAATGGCGGACAGCCACTTTCTGACAAATTAGGCTATGAAAATTTCTTGAGCGCCATAACGGCATTTAATCCGCCAAACGCAAAGGAATTTGAAATGGCGGCATTAATCTCCATCTCCCGCGGCTCATTCGGAATGTAGTCGAGATCACATTCCGGATCGCGTTCAACGTAGTTCACTGTCGGCGGTGCTATTCCGTCACGCATCCCCAAGACAACGGCCGCAAGCTCCAGAGCCCCGGCACCGCCCAACGCATGTCCAATCATCGATTTCGTCGAAGATATAGGCAGACTCGATGCGTTGTCACCAAATACCTGCTTAAGCGCCTTGGTTTCCGTCACATCGTTTGCCGCCGTACCCGTACCATGAGCGTTCACATAGTCGACGTCTTCGGGATTTAGCTTTGCACTCTTCAATGCACCAGCAATCGCTCGCGCAGCGCCGCCTACGTCCGGCAAAGTGATATCCATGGCGTCAGAGCTCAACCCGTGACCTGCGACCTCAGAATAAATCTTGGCACCCCGCGCTTTCGCTTTCTCTAAGGACTCAAAAACGAATATCGCCGCACCTTCGCCAAGAACCATACCATTGCGGCCCTTGGAAAAGGGACGACACGTATCGCTCGCCATAACGCGTAAGGCTTCCCAGCCCTTCATTGTGCCAACGGTTATCGTCGCTTCCGCACCGCCAGTTACCGCCGTGTCCACCATTCCACTACGAACCATCAAATACGCTTGGCCCATCGCATGATTGGCGGAAGAACACGCACTAGCCACCGAAAAAGCTGGACCTCTGATCCCATGTTCCATGGTGATATGACTGGTCGCCGCATTGATCATCAAACGAGGCACCGTAAAGGGATGAACTCGTGTCTTCTTCTCCGCGTATATTGCCCAGTAGCTAGCGTCAAGCGTGGTTTGGCCACCAACACCCGATCCAATGATCGAGGCGGAACGTTCACCCGCTTCGCCTTCAAAGGAAATACCGGAATCCGCCACAGCTTCACGCGCCGCAACCACCCCGAATTGCGAAAAGCGATCCAGCATCCCAAGCTGTCGCTTTTCGAAATGCTCTTGCGGCTGAAACCCCGCTACTTCCGCGCCGATCCGAACCGTCAGCGTATCCGTAGGAATAGTCGTAATTTCGCCGATGCTGGACCGCCCGTCCTTCACTTTTTCCCAGAAGTCCGCAGTATTGTGACCAGCAGCGGAGATCACCCCAAGACCGGTAATAACCACTCTATTCATACGAATACTCTTTAAATTAACGAAAGTTCGTCGAGCGCAGTTCAGTCCGCCGCGCCGTCGTTTTCCTTGATCAAATTCTCGATGGCCTTTACCACATCTCCGACCGTATCGAACTCCAAATCTTGGTCGTTAGCATTGAATGGAACGTGAATATCAAATTTTTCTTCGATGGCAAAAATTATTTCGACCACATCGAGTGACTCAATTTCAAGTTCTTCCAAACTGGCATTGCTGATGACTTTCTCACGTTCGACCTCTGCCTTGTCGGCTATTATTTCAAAGATGTCGCTTTCCACGCTTGTCATTCATTCCCCCCGGATCGTCAGTATCAAATTAATAAGAAATATGTGGACGACCGACGCACGGCCTCGTTAGCTTTTTTCCCCGGGCGTTTCAATACCGGCGAACCGCTTTTTAAGCCGCAATAGTTCAGTGAACATCGATTCAAAGCGTCGAAGCATAATAACCTGCTTCATAAAATCCTTCTTCTTCATAGCCGGTGTCCCGAGATAAACTTCACGGCCAGGCAGATTACCGGCGACACCAGCCCCCCCACCGACAACAGCGTCATCCCCGATCTCTATATGATCCGCAACACCTACTTTGCCCGCTAAAACTACTCTGTCGCCGAGTATCGAACTACCAGCAACACCAGATTGGCCGCAGAGCATGCAATTCTCACCGATTTGAACGTTGTGACCGATCATCACAAGATCATCCAATTTCGTACCTCGGCCGATCCGCGTCGCACTGACTGTTCCCCGGTCAATCGACGTACATGCACCGATCTCCGTATCGTCACCTAGAATGACCGTACCAATCGAATTAATTCTTACGATTTCCGTATTCGTGGCTTCTACGCGGCCCGTTGCTTTAGCCGATTCAACACTGCCCGGCTCCGGCGTCACAAAACTGAAGCCATCCGCGCCGATACTGGCGTTTTGATGTACGATGACTCGCGCACCCAACACCACTCGCTCGCCAATTCGTGCACCCGGGTGAATCAGACAGTCAACACCTATACGAGCATTTGCCCCAATGGTCGCTTGCGACATGACAACTGTGCCGGCCCCAATTTCAGCGCCAGGTCCAACATACGCCAAAGCTCCAATGCGCACGTTCGCTGGCAGCGTTACGCCTGGAGCGATGACAGCGCTCGGATGAACACCTTCTTCGGAGTAAACTGGAAGTTCGAAAACCTGTGTTATGCCTGCCATAGCATAGCGGGACCTACCTACCGTGACATAACCGTCAACGACGCCTTCGG
>CAJWTF010000192.1 GCA_913046825.1 uncultured Rickettsiales bacterium
CATCCCATATCGCGATATCGAGCGGCGCCAACGACCAGTGCAACAACCCGCCAGGTCCGACCCAGTTGGCCCTGCGCGCCAAAGATTGCCAGGCCGCTTCCGTATCCCGGACATCCATGCCGACGAGATGCTCGGCCAACTCAGCGGCACCAGACGCAATGGTGCGCATAAAATCGCCGCGCGGCTGCACGATATACCCGACCCCTTCGACCCCATCGCTGGTGCGCACGCGCGCCAACACATGCCAATTGGCGTCAACCGGACGTCCCGCCGCCTGATAAGCGTCACCTACTGGAATTTTCAAAACCTCGACGCTCGCAGATTCGATTCGCATCGACCGCTCCCTCATGCCATTTCTTTCCTATATGATGGTCGGTCGAGCAAATATCGCTTCAAGACTTCTCTCTTTTGCCCAGTATCGAATTTGTGATGTGCAGGAGGAGGCCGAAAGTTCTATGAGGCATTATGAAACGTCTAATGATCAGCTGTGCCACATTTATTTTCTTGTCCGGTGCCTTTTGGTTCGAAGCCTTGTTCGCACCCGATGCGGAGCCTTGGTCGAAATGGGAGAAACACGCTCCAGGGTCGATCGCCCGGATCGACCATTCGGACTGGGATTTGGTTTTGAAACCCTACATACGGCTAGGCCCCGACGGCGTGAACCGTTTCGCCTATAGCCGTCTTTCAGCGGAAGATGCCACGCAATTACACCGCTATATTGACCGGTTGGCTGCGATTTCGATATCGCAATTCAGCCAACATGAGCAGCTCGCCTACTGGATCAATTTATACAATGCTCTGACCACCCAAGCGGTCGCTGCTCACTACCCAGTCGCCAGTATTCGCGAGATCAACCTTGGCGGCGGTGGCTTTGGTGATGGACCGTGGGAGAAAAAACTGGTCGCCGTCGTGGGCGGGGAGCTGAGCTTGAACGATATTGAGCATCGCATCTTACGCCCCATCTGGCGGGACCCACGCATCCACTATGCGGTCAATTGCGCATCGATCGGTTGCCCAAACCTGCGCCGCAGCGCTTACGAGGGTGATACGGTCAATCGAGGCCTCGAATCGGCGGCACGAAACTATGTCAAAAATCCGCGCGGCGTCTCTATCCAAGCCGGTGATTTGGTCGTCTCGAGCCTGTACGTTTGGTTTCGTCCCGACTTTGGTGACTCCGACGGCACATTGATAGCGCATCTTCGGCGCTATGCCAGGCCTACCTTGAAATCCGCGTTGGACGGCCGGGAGACGATCACCGCCACGATTGGGGTCTAACGGGACGGATTTGAGCCTGGGGCACTGACGTGTGGATTTGTAGAACCGGGGGAGCCAGGCCGTTGAGACACCAAGATGAAACAGCAAATGGATTAAGATCCAGCCCCAGACAATTGCCACCGGGTGGCGACCCCGTGACCGGCGGGAGAATGATTGGAGTCGCGTCTCCCGGAGACAACACGTCTCCCCCGCTGCTTCCATTCGGCGCACGAATATCGACGAGTCGCCGTAGTAAAATCCATGCTTTCAGATCCAAACATAGAACCCGCCTAGCCAACGGCTGAATTTATCGTCTCCGTCGAACTGTATATGAAAATTGCCGCCAACGAGAGCTGTCTGCCCCACTATCGTATGGACGATCCGCGCCAATCCACCGGCTGGAGACACGCTATCAGCATACAAGAACAGCAGAACATCGCCACGTGCCTTGGATGCACCCGCGAACAATTGCTGACCACGGCCCCATACCGTCGACAACAGGGAAGCGCCTAACCGTCGCGCGGTGGTCACGGTGTCATCATCGCTACCGCCGTCCGCGACAATAACTTCATGCGCAGTGTCCTCGCAGGCAAGCGCTTCCAGCAATTCGCCGATGCGCTAAGCTTCATTCAGTGTGGGAATGATGACGGAAATCACGGCATCCATCCTGCGCGGTCAAAATGAGAGGGGACTATAGACCGGACGGACATCGAAAATCGCGTCACGAAATTGTTAGTTCGCTTCGCACAACCCAACGCCGCATAATCTCGCCTATGAAACCTATCGCTCTGATCTTTGTTACTTAAGCATCATTAGCGCCTTTCAAGTCGGCGAGAACACCGCTCAAGTTCGACGCGGATTCTCAGCAAGCGCTCGCGGCCCTGCCATCGATTGGCACCGCCACCATCGCGCCAAGCAAAGGTAGGATCGTTGTCGTGACATTTTTCGCCATTTTGTGCCCACCCTGCCGCTGGAAATGCCAGTCCTTGAATACAATCCCGAAGAAATACAGCGAAGCGGTCGTATCCATCATCGCCGTCAACTGGTCCGAAGATTGGGGTAAGCGTGACGGCGGCAAACGCATGCAACGGTTTATCAAAAGCACCGGCCTTGGTTTTCCATTGGTCTTTGGCAATAATGATATCATCAACCGCTTCGGCGCCGTTGACCGAATCCCGACACTTTTCGTCTTCGACCGACAAGGTCGTTAGGGCTATTCCTTCCTCCATCTCGAACGGTCGAAGAAAATGCGCGTCGGAACGGATGAACTCATCTGCGTGATCAATAAACTTCGCCAAAATGGGCGTGCTACATTGTCGGCCATGACCGATGACGACGATACGGGACACCCGGCCGCGCCGCACAGATTGTGCGAGGGGTCTCACGATTCCTCGCGGAGCGCGGCGAAAGTTGCCTGACTGAATTCACCTTGAAGACGGGCTGCAGGGTCGATGTGATCGCTCTCGACTGGAATGGCAGGTCACGGTCGTCGAGGTCAAATCCTCGGTCGCCGATTTTCGCTCCGATCAGACATGGTTCGAGTACCTTGAGTATTGAAATCTTTTTTTCTTCGCCGTCAACGCGGATTTCCTGCAAGAGATATTGCCGCCCGACTGCGGCATTATCTTGTCCGATGCCTAAGGCGCAGCGATCATACAAGAATCTTCCGCAAGTATCCTGAACGCGGCGCGGCGCAAAGCCGTCACGCTTCGCTTCGCGCGAACCAGCGCCAGCCGATTGCTTGGATATACCGCTCCCTGCTGGATTCGCGTATTTTTTGGCGGTTCGCGGCCGGATTCGATACGCTGTAATTCTTCCCAGAATTCCTTGAAAACTTCCGTTTGGATTTGCGCCTCGGATCCGTCGCTCTGGACACGGTCCGGATGGTAGCGACAGGCGAAAGCGGCCTTGGCCCGGCGGAACTTCAAATCCACCGCCTGATCAGCGACCGGTAAACCGGCAAGCCTGCTTTCCAGGCGCGCAATTTCTTGACGGTAATAAACCAATGTGTTCTGCAACGCCTGTTCCGCGTCGTGCAGTGCGATTGCGGATTTGCGGAGCTTAAACGCCAGTTCGCTCTCTCGACTGCGCCGGGATTGATACACCACATAGCCGCCGAGTATTAGCAGCAAAAGTATGGTCAGCGCCGATAAAGTATAAGTCGGCATCGGGGCTCAACTCTCGAGGCGTTGAATGGTTGCGGTGGTGCTATGCCCGTCGAGCAATTCCGCCAACACAACCTCTCCTCCCCAGCTTTTGACGTCCTCGGCACCGACCACTTCGTCGACCGAATAGTCGGCGCCCTTAATCAAGATGTCCGGCTTGAGGGCTCGGATCAACTCAAGCGGCGTGTCTTCACCGAAAACAACCACCGCATCCACATCGGCTAGCGACGCCAACACTGTCGCACGGCTGGCCTCGTTCTGTACTGGTCGACCTTTGCCCTTCAAGCGCACCACCGACGCGTCACTGTTCAAACCAACGATCAAGCGATCGCATTTTCGCCGCGCCTGAGCGATAAGCGACACATGACCCGGATGCAACAAATCGAAACATCCATTGGTGAACCCGACCCGGTGGTCCTGCCGGCGCCATGCCGCGACTCGTTCGTCAGCGACCGAGGCAGGTAAAACCTTCGCTTCCGCATCGGACCATTCCCCTTCATGTGCAGCGGAGAGGATTTCCGCAGGGCGTGCGACCGCGGTTCCGACCTTGCTGACGACAACACTCGCCGCGATGTTGGCGAATTGTGCCGCGTCGGAGAGGGTCGTCTCAATCGAGAGCGCTGCCGCGACCGCAGCCGCAACCGTATCGCCCGCACCCGAGACGTCGAACACCTCGCGCGCTCGCGCCAGAAAATGATGAACGTCGCCGCCATCGACAAGCGTCATCCCCTGTTCGCTTCGCGTCGCCAATACCGCGTCCACGCCTGTGGCTGAAATCAGGTGCCTACAGGCAACCTCAACCGATGTGTCGTCGGCGGTCGGCATATTCGTGGCAAGCGCCAATTCGTGGCGATTGGGGGTTACGACCCGCGCGCCCGAATATCGGCGATAATCGTTGCCTTTCGGATCGACTACCACAGGGCAATTCACGACTCTCGCCGTATCAATCAATCGCCGTAGCAACGCATCACTCAAAACGCCTTTGCCGTAATCGGACAACAGGAGCGCACCCGCGTTCGGCATTTCCGCCTCTACTTGAGCGACGATACGGTCTTGAAAGTCGAGTGGAATCTCCTCAACCGTCTCCCGATCAGCGCGCATCATTTGTTGGCCAGATGCGACATAGCGCGTCTTGATCGAGGTCCGTCGTGCCAAGACACCATGGACGCCCGCATCCGTTTGCGCCTCTTCAGCGATCAGCCTCCGAATTTCACCGCCGGCATCGTCGTCACCAAGCACTGTCATTAAATGCGCCGTGCCGCCGAGCGCCACAAGATTACGCAATACATTGCCAGAAGCACCCAACATCGATGTTTCCCGGCGCACCGTGAAGACAGGGATCGGCGCTTCCGGCGATATGCGATCCACCACGCCGTCGACAAAACGGTCGAGCATGGTGTCGCCGACGACGATCACTGTCGCACCGCTCAAGCATGCAACGATAGCGGGGGTTGAAGCATTACGCGTCATGTTAGTCGTCTCCAGAAAATCCGTTAGGCTCAGGTCTGTAACACGTCGCGTGCTGTGTCAGTTAATACCATCGCCGTCAAACATCCACTCCATACAGCACCAGTATCGAGGCCAATCCGTTTCCCCCGAATCTCCGGCGAATACACCGCGGAATGTCCATTAACGACCGTATAACCGCAATCCTCCGTGGAATCGAGAGAGGGTTGGCGAATCCACATCATGTCTTCGCCGGTTTGCCGGTCCAGCCGCAGACCCCGTCGCAGCCCGGCAGGCACCATTAGATAGTCGCCCTCGATATAAAACATTCGCAATCCGTCAAAACCGCGCGACGCGCCAGCGGTAGCCGGTCCGCAAATGCGTCACGATTGGGCGCGTCGCCATCGTCTTCTATCCCACAACTGCGAAACGTCGTCCCCGCGCCATTGTATCGCCAGATCGTCGCGTTCTCAAACCTCTCACCCAAGCCGACGACCGAGACCTGCATTCCTCATT
>CAJWTF010000193.1 GCA_913046825.1 uncultured Rickettsiales bacterium
CCGCGGCGACTTCGCACTCGAACCAACCGATCAGAAATTTACGGCGCGTTGGGCCTTCGCCCCGCCGCTACGTTCCAAAGTCCGCTCGAGAGTCGAATTAAGCGTCACAATATCGTTTAGACGGCCGAGTTCTTCCTGCAGTCTGCGCAAACGGCGGACATACTTTTTCCCTGGATTTGCAGAGCAGAGCCCTTCGAAGAAATCGGTTGCGTATCGTAGGCTCTTGACCAAGAGCCCGAGGCCCTCAAGAAAATTTTTCCAGTATCCGGTTGGGACGAGAGCAAGCGGCTGGATGTTTTCGACAATGCTTTGAATGAGTTTTCGGTGGGGGTGGGGGCGGACAAGGTTTATCAGCACAGGCGCGAACGCTCTTACGTCTAAATACTCGCGGCGAAGGATTTTTAAAGAATACCTTAATCCGGGTAAATGACCGCCGTGCTGTAGGCCTCATCTTCATGCAGCGTCCAATACATCTCTGTCAGACGTTGCGTGACCGGCCCCGGACCACCCTCGCCGATTTCGGCACCATCGACGGATTTGACCGGCACGATACCGCCCGCCGTAGAGGTGAGGAAAATTTCCTCGGCACCACGCAGTTGATCGGCGGATAGTTTTTCGAGCCGGGCTTCGATATTCAGGCTCTCTGCCAACTCGACAACCGTGCGCCGGGTGATCCCTTCCAGCACACCTTCGTCCGGCGATACCAATTGCCCACCCTCTAATGCGAAGATATTCCAGCCGCGCCCTTCCGTGACGTTACCGTCTCCATCAAGCAAGACGGCATATCGGGCTTCGCGGTCATAGGCCTCGAACATTGCGCTAACAAAATCGAGGCGACCGTAGTTCTTGATCCTTGGGTCGACGGCTTCCGGCGGAATACGGACGGTATTAGCGACAACGATATCGCAGCCTTCACGGTTTTCTTCTTCCGAAACGACCGAATAATACGGTACGGCCCAGGCCATCAATCGATTTTGGCAGGTCCGCAGATCCTTGTGACCGCTAGTCGGCACCCCTCTCGTCGCCACAATGTTGACCATGGAGTCGCGTAATCCCGATAGCGAGGCGCATTCCATCAGGACTTCGGCAAAGCCCTCACGTCCCATGCCGAGGGTATTATACCGGCGTTCGCCGACCGAATGCTCGAAGCGGTCCAGGTGGTCATCCATACGGAAATAGCGGCCCTTATGGATATGCAATGCGTCATAACACATATCTCCCAGCTGAAAGCCGAGATCGGTCACCGGCAACCTCATTTCAGACATCGGTACGAACTCGCCGTCGATATAACCGTACCCTGCATTACCGTATTCGGATTGGCTCGTCATGACGCTTCCTTAAGTCTTGTTGAAATAATCGAAATTATCGGCTCGCAATCCATGCGCTTAAGCACTAAGTCTAATTGTAGCCTTCCCTCGCCCACCGTAAACGGTTGGTGTGGGTATTTAAATGTATATCGCGACTTGAGCAGGAGCGTTCCTTTGGGCATTCTCCTAATTCGTTCGCGAACAGCGACAACAAACGACGAACTAGAAACACTCTAAAGAAAAGGAACGGGTATACCGATGGAGGGCATGCGTTTTGAAGCCCCGGATTCAGTCGATGCGGCAGTTGCGCTTTTAGCAGCTGCTACCGGCGAAGCCCGGGTACTCGCGGGGGGTACCGATCTCTTGGTCCAGCTCCGCGCCAATATGATTGAGCCTGAGCTCATTGTAGACATTAAACGAATTGCGGAAACCCGCGCCATCATCGAAGAAGATGGTGGATACCGTGTTGGTGCCGCTGTTCCGGGTGCCGAGTTGAAAGAACATCCGTCGTTCTCTAAAACTTGGCCAGGCGTCGTGTATGCGGTCGACCTGATCGGATCGACACAGATCCAAGGTCGTTGCACGATGGCAGGAAATCTGTGCAACGCCTCTCCAGCCGGAGATAGTGTTCCAGCGATGGTTGCCGCCGGTGTGATTGCGCGCATCGCAGGCCCAAACGGAACGCGCGATGTTCCAGCCGAAGAAGTTCCCATGGGTCCCGGCAAAACTTCGCTTGCGAAGGGCGAGTTCATTGTCTCGCTTTTTTTCCCGAAAAAAGCCGCAAATACAGGCGAAGCCTATCTCCGGTTCATTCCACGGACAGAGATGGACATCGCCGTTGTCGGCTCCGGCGTCTGCTTGACGCTCGACGATAGCGGTACCTGCACCGCCGCCAGGGTCATCCTGGGTGCGGTCGGTCCGAGGATCATCAACTGCACGGCAGCAGCCGACGCCTTGATTGGAACAAAGGTAGATGATGCGGCCCTCGAAGCTGCGGGTGCGGCGGCAAGTGCCGCGGCAACGCCGATCAGTGACAAGCGTGGCACCATCGAGTACCGCAAAAAAGTCGCGGGAGTACTGACCCGCCGGGCGGCGACAACCGCTCTCGAACGCGCGAAAGGTTAACTTATGTCAAAGATACACGTAACCACCACCGTTAACGGTGACGACACTGAGTTTCTCTGCGAGCCGGAGGAGACGTTGCTCGATATCCTTCGCGAAACCCTGCATCTGACAGGCAGCAAGGAAGGCTGTGGTTCCGGCGATTGCGGCGCGTGCAGCGTCATGGTCGACGATCGTCTGGTCTGCGCCTGCCTCGTGCTCGGCGCGGAAATGCAAGATCGCAATGTCGAGACGATCGAGAATATGGCCGAAGGTGACCACCTGCATCCGCTGCAACAGAAATTCCTGGAGCACGCCGCCCTGCAATGCGGCATTTGCACTCCTGGATTTCTTGTTGCTTCAAAGGCGTTGCTGGATAAGAACCCTGATCCGACCGAGACAGAGATTCGGTATTGGCTCGCGGGTAACCTTTGCCGCTGCACCGGCTACGACAAAATCGTTCGGGCCGTCCAAGACGCGGCCTCGGAGATGAGAGGAGCATAATATGCCCGATGACGTTCGCACGACCGATCTAAAATTGGTCGGCAGCAGTCCGGTTCGCCCGGACGGTGTCGACAAGGTGACTGGACGGGCAAAATTCGGCGCGGATTTCAACATGCCGAACCAATTGGTCGGCCAAGTTCTCCGTAGTCCGCATGCCCATGCGATCATCAAGTCGATCGACACTTCGAAGGCGGAAGCCCTGAAAGGCGTCAAGGCAGTGGTATGCCGCGACGACTTTGAGGACATGCCGTCGGAACTGGCCCCGGCCGGTGAGATGATGATCAATTACAAGGACATGACCCGCAACGTCATGGCGCGGGAAAAATCCTTGTATGACGGACATCCGGTAGCCGCTGTCGCGGCGACCAGTTCCGCCGTTGCGCGGCAAGCGCTGAAGCTGATCAAAGTCGAATATGAAGTGTTGCCTCATGTCATCGATCCGGTCGCCGCTATGGCCGACGATGCGCCGGTTCTTCACAACGACATGATCACGGAAGGCGTCGATCCGGCGCCGACCAAAGCGTCGAACGTGGCCAAGCGGGTCGAGTTCGGCTGCGGCGATGTTGAAGCCGGTTTCGCGAGCGCCGATATCATCATCGAACGCGAGTTCGACACCAGTGCGGTTCACCAAGGCTATATCGAACCGCATGCCTGCGTTGCAAACTACTCCGAAGACGGCACTGCCGATCTTTGGTGCACAACCCAAGGACATTTCGTCGTCCGCGGACACTGCGCCAAGCTGATCGGCATGGACGTCTCTAAATTGCGTGTCACCTCTTCGGAGATCGGCGGCGGTTTCGGCGGTAAAACCGTAGTCTATCTCGAGCCGTTGGCGTTGTTGCTTTCGAAAAAATGCCATCATCCGGTCAAGATGATCATGGACCGCGACGATGTCATGCGGGCGACGGGTCCAACCTCGGGTGCCAATGTCTGGGTCAAGATGGGCGTCAAGAACGACGGCACCCTCGTGGCGGGCGAAGCCATCCTGAAATATCAGGCGGGCGCTTTCGCGGGCTCTCCCGTACAGCCGGGGTGCATGTGCGCCTTCGCGCCATACGACATGGAGAACGTCAAAGTCGTCGGTTTCGACATTGTCACCAACCGCCCGAAGGTCGCAGCCTATCGCGCACCGGGGGCACCGATCTCAGAGTATGCGGTCGAATGCGTGGTCGACGAGATCGCCCAAAAGCTGAATATGGATCCAGTCGAACTTCGCCAAAAGAACGAGGCGAAGGAAGGCACCCGTGCAGCTTATGGCCCCAAATTTGGCGCGATTGGCTACCCGCAGATCCTCGAGGAAGCCAAGGCTCATGAGCACTACAACACCCCGCTCGGCCCCAATCAGGGACGTGGCGTGGCATCAGGCTTCTGGTTCAACATCGGCGGTGAGTCCTGTGCGGCCTTGCAGCTGAATGTCGATGGCACACTCAACTTGATGATCGGTACGCCCGATATCGGCGGCTCACGCGCTTCCATGGCCTTGATGGCCGCGGAGACGCTTGGCGTCGAATACGAGGACGTTCGACCGATCATCGGCGACACAAGTTCGCTGGGCTATACGTTCCTCACGGGCGGTAGCCGGGCGACCTTCTCGAGTGGTATGGCCGTGGTCCAGGCATCCGAAGACATCATCCGACAGGCCTGTGCCCGCGCGGCAAAAGTTTGGGAGATCGATGAGGAAGCCGTGACCTGGGAAGCCGGTTTCATCAAGCCGTCCGGCCCGAACGCCGGCGACTTCGAACCGATGACCCTAGCCGACATCGCCAAGCACGCCAACAAGACCGGCGGACCGATCGCGGGCCATGCGCAAATCAACGCGCAAGGAGCCGCACCGAGCTTCGGCATGCATATGGTCGACGTTGAAGTGGACCCGGAGACCGGCAAGGTCGACGTCCTGCGCTATACGGTTCTGCAGGATGCCGGCAAGGCCATCCACCGGGCGTATGTCGAGGGACAATTCCAAGGTGGTGCCGCACAAGGCATCGGCTGGGCCCTCAACGAAGAGTACATCTACAACGACAAAGGCCAGATGGAGAATACGGGTTTCCTCGACTACAGAATCCCTGTCTGCTCCGATCTACCGATGATCAGCACGGTGATCGTTGAAGAACCGAACCCGCGCCACCCCTTCGGTGTGCGTGGAATCGGCGAAACACCGATCATTCCGCCAATGGCGGCGGTCGCCAACGCAGTCAGCCGCGCCACCGGCGTCCGGTTTGCGGAATTGCCAATGTCGCCGCCGAAGATTATGGCGAGATTGGACGAAATGAAGAAGGCGGCCGAATAAGCGACCCTCCTCTTTCAAGACTTCAGAAAAGCCCTCGCCCAACCGGGCGGGGGTTTTTCTTATGCATTTGCTTGCGGTGAAAGAACTCATACTACACCCGCCGAAGAATGAACTCACCCGCGCCTCTCCCCC
>CAJWTF010000194.1 GCA_913046825.1 uncultured Rickettsiales bacterium
CGCCAGCTCTTCGCCGCTAGATGTGTCAATACCAAGCGTGCGAGCCCGCTCAACGAAAAGTGCACATCCGCTGAAGCTCGTCATTGTTGGAAAATCACGAATAATGTCCCGGGACATCTCGTCGCCGCGCTCAATACCTCTCACGGCGACAAAATAGGCGTCATGCTTGATCGAGACAGACTGGCGAATCGTACCGTCAAAATCGAAGACGACGCAGTGAATCAGGCGATCCTCTGAAGTTCATAAAATGTGGACATGTTACGACTAATTTTCCGTTCGACTTCAAATGCAGAGCCGCATGACGCAAGAAGGCTATGGGATCATCCATGTGCTTAAGTATGCCCGAGGTAACGATGCCATCGAAGGTCGCCGCCGGAGTGAAATCGAGAAAGTCACTGCAGATAGATTCAATCCCCCGGTCCAACGTCTCGGATGTCGCCAGCCAGATAGCCTCTTTGGAATAATTCACCGCGACCACACCTGCCGCCCCCGCATCCCTCAATTTGCGAGCACAACGTCAAGTCCCGCATCCAATATCCAGCAAATGTAGCCCGGCCCAATTGAATGAATCCGCGACGGCGGTATCTGCATCGGTTGCTTCCCAATTGCCGAAGACGTTTGCCGCACTGGTACGATAGCCTTCTTCATAAAATCTAAGAAGGCTCCTATTGGTCACTTCCCCGGATTTGGTTTATTTATCTTTTGGACCTACAGGCACTCGATTACCTGTTCGAACGAAGACACATACAACAAAAAGACGATCATAGCGGTTTTCTTGGACGTGGATTAGACAAAATCGATAATAATATTACCAAATCGATCACTTGAATGAGTACAGCCATACCGAGATGATATGCGCGGATGGCGGCTAACAGAGCTTAACATAAAGCTGCCATCAAATCCGTAATAACGCCTAATATTGGCGTGGATTTTCGCCACTCATCGTTCCGCGACACTTTGCTAATTGCGGTAAATATGTGCATATACCCCCGCGTTTACCGAATTCTAACGTCGAGTTCGGCCAAGGATGATGAGGGAGACCTAAAAAGTGCAAAACTCTAAGACCGTATTGATCGATAGAAACCCTGGGCGGAGTGCACAAACTGTGGGAATTGCGCGGGAACTTGGCACGGACATTGATCTTATTCACGAACCGTCCGTCGGTGTTGTTGGCAACAAAGGCGATTCGCAATGTTACCTAGGTGTCCAACGTAAGGTCGAAATCATCCATGACCGACTCCGCAGTCGGATCGGTAGCGAAGCCGGCCAACTTAAAATGCGTCTGGTTCAGCCGGAATACACAGTCGCCACTTCAGACGGTATGCGTAACGGCACTAAGGAGATGCGCTACTCTCTAATCGGTCGCGAAGTTACGCACGATACAATTTGCGAACACCTGAGCGCTAGTGGCCTTGAGGGTACAATTGCAGTTGTGGCATGCGACAAGCCACCCGTAGGAACCTTGGCAGCCGTCCTCGAGCATAATCGTCCGGCAGTAATCATGTCAGACGGGCCTATTCGTCCCGGCTTCGATGAAGTGACAAAAGAACGGATTGATATCATTTCAGGTTTTCAAGCGGCTGGAAACGAAGACGAAGAGATGAAAGAACGGATCGCCTGCGCAGCCTGCCCTGGATATGGCAGCTGTGGCGGCATGTTTACTTACAATACGATGCAGACATTCATCGCAGTCGTCGGCCTTCAGCCGCTGCACATGGTGTCCCCTCCGTCGGATGATAAACGCCGTACCAAGAATTTTCCCGACGAACTTATCGACATCTTGAGTAAGATGATTGTTAGCGGTCTCAATCCTCGGGACATCGTCTCCCGTGATTCCATCCGCAACGCCATGATTGTTGCGATGTCTGTCGGTGGATCCACAAACGTGATGTTGCACGCGCCAGAAATAGCACGCGCCGCCGGTTATAACAGTTTCAGCGACGACATCATGTCGCCAGAAGAATTCAATCACTTGTCCGAGAACATCGTCCCAGTCCTGGTTGACGCCCGCCCCTTCGGTAATTACTCGATGGTTGATATCGACGAGAAAGGCGGCATCCAAGTTATCGTGAAGGAATTGTTGGATGCCGGCCTCCTCAATGGTGACACCATGACCTGCACCGGTGAGACGCTTGCACAACAGATTGCAAGGCTGGATCCACCTGCACCCGATGGCACTGTCATTTACAGTGTTGAGAACCCTTATAAGCCAACAGGAGGATTGCGCGTCCTTGGCGGCAATCTCTCGCCGGAATACAGCGCGGTGTTAAAGCTCGCGGGCGTCGAGGGTGGACTGGAAGATGACATCTTCATCGGCAAAGCTAAGGTTTTTGATTCGGAAGAAGACCTTTTGGATACGCTCGAACATAGTCCCGACAAATTCGAAAACCATGACATGATCATCGTGCGCTACGAAGGACCGAGTGGCGCGCCAGGTATGCCAGAAATGCTCGATTCGACGTCGCGTATCACAACACTGTGCCGTGAGCGCGAGATGGTTGTGGCGCTGATGACGGATGCCAGATTTTCCGGCGGTTCCGTTGGCCTTGTTATCGGCCATGTCGGACCGGAAGCAGCACTTGGCGGTCCAATCGCTTTCGTTGAGGAGGGTGACGAAATTATAGTCGACCTCAACGCAAATGAACTCAATTGCACCCCCCTTTCCGATCCGGAGGTACTCCGCACCCGGAAAGCCGCTTGGGAGAAAGTCGTCAGCGATAATGGCGGCGAGCATCCCTCGGTCGGAAACGCCGACACGCGGTTATTGAATCGTATGCGCCGCTCTGCTGTCTCCGCGGTTTATGGCGCGGGTATGCATTCCGATCGCGTTCTTTGGGTCAGCGAACCGCGTGAGCCGGTCATCACATCATTTGTGCCGACCAATAAATTCCGTTCGGCAGACGCCTAAAAATACTGCTGAACGGCGTTTTGACCGGCTATAACGGTCGTCTCGCTAACAAAACGCACGGAACGATCCGGTCGCGCGAGTTTGCGCGCCGCAGCCGTCACCGCATCCCAAGCCTTCTCCCGATCCGATTCGGGACAATGCGCGATGTTTTTATCCAGAGACGACCGCTCGCGACGATATTGCACGTACTCTTCCGCTGATTTGAAATCGTAGACGACGCTCACAGTTTGGCTCTCGACATTGGTGAACCCGGCCCTCGCAAACTCTTGCTCCAAAGCATCCCGATCCGATAGCGCGAATGGCGTCCCCTTTCCCGTAGGGACCGGTGGCAGCCCTAAAAACTCCATTAGGATCGTATTGGTTAGGGTTTGCACCTCGGCACGTTCCGGCGGCCCCCAGACGATTGCCGCGAAACATCCCCCTGGTCTCAACAATCCTCGCAACGCAGACAAAGTCAAAACCAAATCTTCGGCAAACATCAATCCCCAACGGCAAATTCCCGCATCGAAACCAGCGTCCTCGACGGCGATGTCGTTAAAATTGACCTTCGCAAAAGAAACATTGGGCAGTTCTAGCTCGATCATGTAGCCGCGGGCGAACTCAAGCATGGTGTCTGCTCCATCGGTCGCCAGGACCTGCCCTGTTGGCCCTACACGGCGCGCGCAGGCCGCTGCCGTGTCGCCAAGCCCTGTGGCAAAATCGATGACGCGGTCGCCTGATTGTATGCCCGCCATATCGAGCATCGTTTCTGTCGCTGCTCGCGCTGCATTCTCAGAAATTGGCTGCCATTTCTTCCATCCGGCAGCAGTTGAATTCCAATCCCGTTTTTGATTTTGTGACATTCCGCAATTCTACCTTTCCATTGTCGCTTTCACAATCGAGCGAATGTGGTTAGTTCCTCTCCAATGAAACTCACACGATACTCAGGGAACGCTACTGTCATGCCTGGAAGTCAGATCGAAATCGCCGTCGAAAATTACGTCGCCGTCGTCACGATGAATAATCCACCTGTCAGCGCAAAGGGCGGGCAATTCCTCAATGATATGATGTCGACCATGGATGAGATTAGCGACCGGGACGACATTCGTGTCGCGGTCCTGACGGGTGCTAGAAAATGCTTTTCCGCAGGTACCGTCTGGAAGCCAAGGCTGAGTGAACGGGGGTCCGGTGAAGCATGGCAACTTAACTGGCACGCTCGCGAATGTTTTCGAGCCATCGTGGAGTGCCGAAAGTCGATTATCGGCGCGATAAACTTTCCAGCACTTGGCGTTGGTCTCGCCATTGCCGCGTCCTACGATATCCTTGTGGCATCGGAAGATGCCAGTCTCGGATTGCCTGAAATCAATGTAGGTCTGCTCGGCGGTATGCCATGCGGCTCTTCGGACTTTATAAAACCCGGCGCATGATGCCGACCTGCCAACGGATTAGTGGCTGCGAGCTATACCGGTTCGGCATCCTCCAGGCTTGCGTTCCGATAGATGAATTAATGGAAGCTGCGATGAAAATCGCGCGAGAAATTGCGTCAAAAAAGCTTACCAACGATACTTCTCACCAAGCATGCGCTCAATACTATTGAGGAAATGAGTTTGCGGGACGGATACCGTTTCGAGTAGAACATAACCGCCCAAGGCAGTAAAACAGAGTACGATACCGGAGCGACACGAGCATTTATGTAGCAAAGAGAACTGGTCTTTAAGGGACGTTAAATTAGCAATACGATACGCAGGCGTAAATGCGGACCTTAACGGTTCGCCTTTTCAACCATGCGTTCAATTTCCTTTTTCACTAGTTCGTCGACCAACTCGGGCAAGTTCTGGTCCAGCCACTCCCGCAGTAATGGCCGCAATAACTCTTGGACAAGTTCTTCAACGGTTCGGCCCTGACCTAACTGCATGCGCCCCGCAATTACACCGGCCAGTTGGCCGAAGGCGTCAACACCTGCCTGTTGCGTCGGGTCCGAGACGATATGATGTATCGGTTCCATAACCGGTTCTGGCTCAAGCGGCTCCAGAACTAATTCTTCTTCCTCATCGTCCTCATCGTAGTCTTGTAATTCGCTTTGGCTGGTCAGCAAAACAGCGATCATAATGCCTGAAAACAAGATCGCGAATTGACCCCAATCGGCTGGGTTAGCAGGGAAAGACAGTGACTGATGGGCGAGGTAGCCGTTGGCGAGGGTGACCAGTGAGGCCATGACGGCAGAGATCAAAAATTTGGTGAACATAAAAACCTTAAATCATTTTGTGGAGGGCGAGATGATACTGGTTCCGAGCCTAGCGTTAAAGGACTTTGGTGGGCTCGAGTACTTCAAGGTAACGTTTGACCGTCTCTGGCAGTCCAAGCCAGAGGGCATCGGCGATGAGCGCATGACCAATAGAGACCTCCAGCAGGTTCGGTAGGGCGTCGACAAACAGGGG
>CAJWTF010000195.1 GCA_913046825.1 uncultured Rickettsiales bacterium
ATCTGATCGCCGCCCGGGCGCGGAAATAGCAGCAATCCGAGCAACAAAACGCTCAAGAAGAGTGCCGTCAAATGTCCGGGCCAGATCGCCGAATTGTAAGAGGCGAGGAGTTCGAAGAAGGCTTCCGCAGTATAAGGAACCATAGATTTAACTGACATTTCCCAAGTCACCTTCAAACTTGGCGTGAATATACAAAATCACACCATTGCTTAAAGGTTTATCTCCTTAAACCAGACTACACCTCCAGCTTTGGCTATTTAACGCTGTTCTGAATGCCATTTTGATGATTCCCGCCATCCAGAGGCACCTCTCCCAGCAATGCCACATTACCGTTAATTTCCCCAGGCCTACACCAGGGCGGGTCTTGGCCGTAGATCATCAGTAAAGGCCAAGATTTTCTGGAACACGATTTTCAACGCGGCGTTTCTTGTTCCACGATCCGGCCTGATAGCTGAAGCTGGCGTATTAGCGCCGCACATGGGCGAGGAATCCACCACTGCGCCGCCGTGGTTAAATAAGCTTTAAAGGACGTGTGCGCGGACTTTGCGGAGTCGCTCGGATGGACCGACATTAAGGGTAATCCATATGCTTATGCCGAGGATAGGATGAGTTCTCCGCCGGCGGGTATAGATCGCTTCGATATGGTAGTCGGTGCCGCTGATACTGGCAATCCGGCGAAGGGCAGCATTGCGGCGGAAGTGGCGAGGGCGACCGCGAACTCGCGGCGGTAAAAGGATAGCGCCGCTTGTTGGGGCAAAGCGGCGGGGTTAATATCCAAACAACAGGTCATCCATCGACAGGCTCAGGATGACGAGTGTTGAATTTGACAAACAGACGTCATCCTGAGCCTGTCGATGGATGACCCGCACGGTATCATTACATGGTTGAAATTCACCATTCTACTTGCCCTCACGATTGCCCGAGTACCTGTCTGTTGGAGGTTGAAAAACTCTCCGAGACGGAAATCGGCAGAGTTCACGGGGCTAAGGACAATGACTACACCTCGGGTGTGGTTTGCGCCAAAGTCGCCCGCTATGCGGAGCGTATCCATCATCCGGAACGCCTGATGAAACCATTGCGCCGCGTCGGTGAGAAGGGCGTTGGGATCGAGGCCTTCGAGGAGATCACCTGGGACGAGGCGCTCGACGAGATCGCTACTCGGTTCGAGGGAATCAAAGAGGAATTCGGCTCCGAAGCGATTTGGCCTTATCATTTCGCGGGGACCATGGGCTTGGTGATGCGGGACGGGCTGGACCGGTTCCGTCACGCCTACAGGACGACACGGCAATACTCGACGATTTGCACCGCGCTACCGGATTCCGGCTGGCATGCGGGGCACGGGATCAAGCACGGCAACGATCCGCGCGAGATCGCCGAGTCCGACCTAATCGTGGTTTGGGGCGGCAATCCGGTCTCGACCCAAGTCAATGTGATGACCCATATCTCGAAGGCCCGGAAGGATCGCGGCGCCAAGCTGGTTGTCATCGACGTCTATAAGACGCCGAGCGTCCAAGCCGCCGATTACGGCTATATCATCCGCCCGGGAACGGACGGCGCGTTGGCGACGGCGCTGATGCATATCATGTTCCGGGACGGGTATGCCGACCGCAACTACATGGCGAAATACGCTGATGTGCCGGAGGAACTCGAGGCCCATGTGAGCGACAAGACACCGCAATGGGCTGCCCAAATCACCGGCCTTTCCGTCGCGGAAATCGAGGAGTTAGCGACGCTTTACGGTAAGACGGACCGCGCTTTTCTGCGCGTTGGCTACGGCTTTGCGCGTTCGCGTAATGGCGCGGTCAACATGCACGCGGTCACCTGCCTACCGGTCATCACTGGCAAGTGGTTGCACAAGGGGGCAGGCGCACTCTATGGCAATGCCGGGATGTACCCGATCGATTGGACCTTGGTGATGGGGCTTGACGTGCGTGACACGACAATCCGCTCGCTCGATATGTGCCGCTTGGGCGCGATCCTGCTCGGTGAGGAAGGCGAATTACAGGGCGGGCCACCGGTCAAGGCGATGCTCGTCCAAAACACCAATCCGGCGAGTGTGTGTCCGGATCAGAACAAGGTGTTGGCAGGGTTTCGCCGCGACGATCTGTTCCTCGTCGTCCACGAACAATTCATGACCGAGACTGCGGAGTACGCCGATATCGTGCTGCCGGCGACGATGTTCCTGGAGCATCACGACATGTATACCGGCGGTGGGCACGTCTATTTCAGCGTTACCAAACCGGTCATCGAAGCGCCCGGCGAATGCCGCACCAATCACGAGGTGCTCTGCGCGCTCGCCGAACGGCTCGGCATCGATCATCCGGGTTTCAAGATGAGCGCCTGGGAAATCATCGATGAGACGTGCAAAAAATCCGGGCTGCCGGATGCGGAGACGCTGTGGGAGAACCACTGGCACGATTGTTCCCTCAGCGAAGACGAGATGCATTTCAAGAACGGTTTCGGCCATCCGGATGGCAAGTTCCGCTTCAAGCCGGATTGGAAAGATATCGGCGTCGATTTCGAAGGGTTGCCGGAGCTACCGGGCTATTGCACCAATATCGATCTAGCCAGCGAAAAACACCCGTTCCGCATGGTGGCGGCCCCGGCGCGCAACTATCTGAACAGCAGCTTTAACGAGACCCCAACTAGTAAGAAGCGTGAAGGGCGACCGACCATCAAACTACACCCCGACGATCTGGCAGCGATGGGCGTCGAAGATGGGGACGTGGTGAGCGTGGGCAACGATCTCGGAGAGATAGAACTCCACGCAGTGACGTTTGAGGGATTGCAGCGCGGCGTTGTGGTGGTGGAAAGTATCTGGCCGAACAAGGCGCACATCAATGGGCAGGGTGTGAACGTTCTCATCAGTGCGGATCCCGGCCCGCCCCGCGGCGGCGGTGTGTTCCATGACACGGCTGTGTGGGTGCGGGCGGCATAGCTCAGCTTCATTCTAATTGAATTTTACGACCGGAGTTTGAGATGTCGGTATTCCATAACCGGAGCTTCATCTTTCTCTCCGCAACGGTCGCAGTCGCGACTTCATTTGCCTTGCAGACGGTCGTCTCTGGAGAGATTGAAGGGCATTTCTCGTACGGCGAGAGAAGTTATTCCTGGATTGGTGAGAAACTAAGCAATGTACCACGACTAACGTGGTCCAATTCATTGTACATTGCTATCGGGACGCTGCTGGCCGGATGTGCTTCTGTACGGTTTTCTCTGCCTCTATTCTTGGCGATCGGCGCGGCGATTGTATTGCTGGGTCTAACGGGTGTTTTCGTGGCGACATCACCAGATTTGATCGAAACTTCGATGCTGTTCGTGGGATTGGGACTAGGTACAAGCGGATTTCCATTGATTATGGCGATTGTCGGTGTCCTTTCTCCAGCGCGACGCCGATTGACCACATTAATGTCCGTTTTTGCTGTTGCTTTGGCTGCGGAGTTTTTTCTTGGGCCTTCATCCAGTCGTGTTAAAGCTCTTCTTGAAGGTCATGCCAATTCTATATTCCTCTCGCTTGGCGCGGTGCTCGCTATATCGGGAGTGGGATTGATATTCGCCTTTAGGAAGGCAGAGGCAGAAAATCCTGTTGAACGACCGTCATTAGCCGAAACATGGAGCCAAATAAGCAGAAATTCGAATTTTTGGATCTTCGCGTTTAGTGTTTTCGTGGTTGGATTTTTTTTGCCGAATACGTCGCCACCTATTTGCAATCGGTAAATGTGACTGGAACTTCTGACGAAGCGTTGAAGGTTTCAGCAATTATCGGATTCATAAGCTATCTCAGCCTAATTTCAGCCGGTTGGTTTGGGCATATGTTTCCAGTCAAGAGAGCGGTGGCTACTCTACATTTGTTATCAGCGATTGCTATGATTCTGTATGTGTTTCCGCCGATGCCGTTTCAACCCGGTTTGTTTTTATCAACCGTGATCGGATTGGCATGGTTGAGTACCGCGTTGCTCGTTTCGTATTTAGCCGTCGATATTTTTGGCACCCGGTATCTTGGCCTTCTTTTTGGGGCATTCTATTTCGCCCATTATATGGGCCAGACGAGCAGCGGCTTACTTACCGATCTGATCCTTCATCTGATAGGTGAAATCCATCTGTCTTGGTACTTCACAATTATATTGGGAACGGTTGCTGCATATCTTCAAAAGCATTTGGTCGAACGGCGGCCGGAAGACCTTCAATCTACAATGCGTGTTAATAGAATATTTAGTAAATGAGAATGAAAGTATTTACATAATATTTTAATTTTTAATCAACATAATGTATTTTTATGAAGGTTTTTTACTTATTTAAATATTAACTATATTTTTTATATAAAACTATAAAAAGCCGCACTTGGATCATCAACTAATTTTTGCACGAGTTCGCCTGCTGGCATCTCGACCGTGAGAGCGGCGGATTGGCCGGCGTAAAGGGCCATGTATTGCGGGTCGCCTGCTTCTGCTAAAGGTGCCGTCAGCCTGAGTTGTGAGGGAAACGGCAAGGGTTCGTCGCCGGCGAGGGTGTCGGATAGCGCATTGCGAAGAAAGCGCGCCGGTTTTCCGCTGATGACATCGGTGACCATGGTGCCGCTATCTCTAGCGGTGCTGAGGGCGTGCCGATGGGCGTCCGCGACATTGGCTCCACTGCATCTCAGGAACGCCGTGCCGAGCTGAACCGCACTGGCGCCAAGCATCATTGCAGCCGCGATGGTCCGACCGTTGACGATGCCCCCGGCGGCGATGACAGGCACCGAGACGGCAGCCACGACCTGCGGGAGTAGCGCGAACAGACCGGGTTGCATGGAAATATCGACATCGGTGAATGTGCCGCGATGGCCACCGGCCTCGATGTCCTGGGCGATGATCGCGTCGGCGCCATCTGCTTCCAGTGCCACGGCTTCCGCGACCGTGGTGGCGCTGCAGATGATTAGCGTGCCGACCGCTTTGAGTTCTTGCACCACCCCCGGCCCCGGCAGGCCGAAATGGAAGCTGGCCACTTCCGGCTTCAGCTCCATCAGAACATCCAGATGATCCCGGTCCATGGCGCTGCGGGATGGGGTTGGCGCGGGAACTGGGCCCAAACCGTCTTTGTCGTAGAGCGTTTGTAAGGTCTCGCGCATGGGCATTCCAGCGTTGGACAGATCGCCCGGCGTTTCCCAGAGCAGGTAATTAACATTCAGATTCCCGCCGCACTGTTGTCGAAATCCTTCTATCCGTCGCCGGACGTTATCCGGATGCAGGCCCGACATGCCCAGAACGCCGAGCGCCCC
>CAJWTF010000196.1 GCA_913046825.1 uncultured Rickettsiales bacterium
ATGATTTCATGGTGGCGGTCAGCGGAGACCCGCTTCGCACCAACGCCATCACCTTCGCTCATAACGGCATTCTCGGCTATTCCGTGGCGCGGGAGATCGTAGTGCCAGAGGGCTGGGAGGATAAGTTGAAAGCCGCGCGTTAACCCCCACCCTAACCCTCCCCCGCAAGCGGGAGCGGGGATGTTACCGAGTGGCTGGTTCAAATTCCTTCTCCCGCTTGCGGGGGAGGGTTAGGGCGGGGGCCTTTAAGCCCCTGTCTTCCACAACTCGAACCGGCCGCCGAGGACCAGCATCAGGGGGCCAAGTGAGAATGTGCGCGGCGCGTTGAGCTGAGCTTCCCAGCGGCCGTTCTTAAAACACAATCGCATCAGCTCACCCGCTTCCATTTCGGGCTCCACATCGCCGACATGGCGGATTTCGAAATCGCGATCGCTTTTCTTCGAGACGACATACGCACCGCACCGGAACGACCGATCGCCGGTGTTCCATTCGTGCTTCTTCTCCTCGTCGGCCATCTGCACATTGCCGACCCCGGCCGCCACCCCTTCGGAGCTGCTGCCGGTCCGGGAGGCCAGAAATTTAAACCGCGAACCCTCAACCGGCATCGGCGCCAGAAATTCGGCAATCTCATCGGCACGCCATGCTTCGAATTGATTAGGCGCATCGCCGATGGACTTGATATGCGCTGCCACGCGCATACGGAGTTTCTGATCAATTTCGACCATGGTACTCGTTTGAATGTAAGACCCGTGTGACACCAGCCCGAGGTTTCGAGCCGCGTTTAATATCATCTTTTCGGCTCGATCCGGCAACCTCTCGGCATTTTCGCTCTGGCCTCGCCAACTTGGTCGCGGGAGAATACAAACCATGGCCATTGTAGAAATGAACGACCTTCGGACAACCATCAAACGGGGTGAGCGGCTGTTGGGCCTCGACCTCGGATCGAAGACAATTGGTCTCGCGATTTCCGATTCCGGCTTCATGATCGCCTCACCACTTGAGACGATCCGGCGTAAGAAATTTACGCTCGACGCGCTCGCGTTGAAAGCAATCATCGACGAGCGACAAATCGGCGGCCTGGTATTGGGTTTGCCGAAAAACATGGACGGCTCGGACGGGCCACGGGTTCAGTCGACCCGACAATTCGCCGCCAATCTATTGGAGCGCTTCGACATTCCCATTGCGTTCTGGGACGAACGCCTCTCCACCATGGCCGTTAAAAGAGTGCTGGTGAATGAGGCGGATATGTCGCGGCAAAAACGCAGTGCAGTGGTCGATAAAATGGCCGCAAGCTATATCCTTCAGGGGGCGCTAGATCTGATGGCCTCGCAAAACAACTAGGCTAACCCGGGAGATGGACATGAAGATAGAGACGGACAAAGCTCCGATCTTGATCTGGGGCGCGGGGGCTATCGGCGGCACCATTGGCGCCTATTTGGCGCGGGCTGGCCGGCCAGTCTTGATGGTCGATCTCGTCACGGACCATGTCGACGCTATGAACGAAACTGGCCTCACCATAAGAGGGCCGGTCGACGAGTTCACAACACCCATTAAGGCCGCCACACCGTCGTCCTTGGACGGCCGTTTTCGTAAAGTCCTGCTCTGTGTGAAAGGCCAAGACACGGCAGCCGCGACCGAGGCCCTCAAACATTACCTCGCGGAGGACGGTTATGTGGTCTCCGTCCAAAACGGTCTGAATGAAGAGACGATTGCCGGCATTGTCGGACCAAAGCGTACGATTGGCGCTTTCATCAATTTCGGCGCGGATTATCATGGCCCTGGCGATATTCTGTTCGGCGCGCGCAGCACAGTAGTCGTTGGCGAGATAGACGGCCGCCTGACACCCCGCATAATGAACCTGCGCGACAGTTTGCGGCATTTTGAGCCGAATGCCATCGCCAGCGCCAATATCTGGGGATTTCTTTGGAGTAAGCTCGCCTATTGTTCATTGCTGTGGGCGAACGCCGTCATCGACGCCGAATTGAACGATATGTTTGGCTCGCAAAAATATCGCGCAATGCTGACGGAACTCACTCGCGAAGTGATCCGGATCGCCGAGAAACAGAACACCGCGCTGGAAGGTTTCGATCCCTTCGACCCAAGCGGATTCACGCTAGACGCGGATCAGACCGCCGCCGATAGTGTGTTCGAGATCATATATGAGCACCGTAAGGGAAGCGCTAAGAAACACAGCGGCATGTGGCGCGACATCGCAGTCCGCAAACGTAAGACCGAGCTCGACACATTGCTGCTGCCTGTATTGGCAACCGGCAAGAAAATCGGTGTCGATATGCCGTTGAATACGCTCTTGGCTGAATTATTAAGTGACCTGGAATCGGGCCAGCGCCAGCAGGGGTGGGAGAATTTTGACCTGCTGCAATCCCGCATGACAGGTGCCACGGTCTAACACGCCCGGATTGCCGCCCTCACCAACTCCCATACCTTCATATCCCAGCAACTTTGCAGGGATACTAACGATGCAGCCGTTGAAAGACGTTCGAGTCCTTTCCGTCACCGTATATCTGGCCGGCCCCTTTCTCAGCATGACCTTGGCCCGTTTTGGTGCCGAGGTGATCAAAATCGAGGCGCCTGGCACCGGCGATCCAATCCGCAGCAGCGCACCCTTCGCCGGTCCGGAAGGCGTGCATCCAACACGGCAGACGGGGCAAGACCTTTCGACGAAATTTCTGAAACGCAGCGAGGGTGTCAAAAGCGTCACCCTAAATCTGAAGGACCCTGCCGGAAAACAAATGTTTCTCGATATGGCCAAGGACTCCGATGTGGTGATCGAGAATTTAGCTCCCGGATCGATGAAGCGGCTGGGGCTCGGCTACGACGACGTGGCGGCGGTCAATCCCGCTATCGTCTATTGTTCGATCTCGGGCTATGGGCAATCCGGCCCCTATGCGGCGAACTCGGCACACGACCATCAAATCCAAGCAATGTCCGGTATGATGGACGTGAATGGTGCTGCTGATGGACCGCCCATGCGGGTCGGTGTATTCGTTGGTGATCTGGTAACCCCGCTCTACTCAGCCTTCTCCATCTTGGCGGCGCTACGCCATCGCGAGCAAACCGGGCAAGGCCAATATCTCGATGCGTCGATGATGGACACCTTAGCGACGCTAATGTTCATGGAACCGATGGAGGAGATCCTGGCGCAAGGACTGCCGGTGCGATCCGGGAATAACGCCCGTACGGACCCGACGGGCCTTTATCGCCTGACGGACGGCGACATCATCATCACCGTGGCAAGCGACGAGCGCTGGACGCGCCTTTGTGCGGCGCTGGATGCCGCCGATATTTTCGACGATCCGAACTATGCGACGATAGAACAACGGTGGGGCGCCATCAATGAAATCCGCGCCCGCCTGCAGGAGAAATTCTCTCCCTTCTCCGTGGCGGAGGCAGTCGCGCTGATGGAAAAGGCCAATATCCCGGTGGCCCCAGTCCGAACCTTGGGGCAAGTCGCCGAGGATCCGCATTTCCGCAATCGCGGAACCCTAAAGCCGATGCGCCATCATGCGTTGGAAGAACCGGTAGATGGCGGCATCGTGCCCGGCTTCCCCGTGGTCTTCTCATCCGGCCCCTTGCCGCAGCCCCGCGGCGGTGTGGCACTCGGGCATGATAATGAGGATATCTACGGAAAACTTCTGAGTCTCGATGCCGATACGGTCGCGAGATTACGTGAGAGCGGTGTTATTTAGATTGCCAGTTTCACGATTCGCCGCAAATCGAGGGAAGGGGGAAATTCGCGGAACGCCGCGACTCGCCTAAAACCAACAGGCTGAAGACGCACTCTTGCGGTTCTGTCTGTCCCACGCGTATATTCTGATTTTAATGACTGCTTCTCAGCAAACACCCGAAGATTTGACATACCGGTTCAACCACCGGCATCTTTTGGGAATCGAAGGCCTTTCCCCCGACGAAATTACCTATCTGCTCGACCTCGCCGATACCTATGTCGAACAGAACCGGCGACCGGATAAGAAGAGCGATCTGCTGCGCGGGCGCACCATCATCAATTTGTTCTTCGAGACTTCTACCCGAACGTCGAGTTCATTCGAACTGGCGGGTAAGCGTCTCGGCGGCGACACCATGAATATGTCTGTCGCCTCCTCCGCCGTGAAAAAGGGCGAGACTCTTATCGATACCGCGATGACACTCAACGCCATGCATCCAGACGTGTTGATCGTGCGCCACGCGGATTCCGGCGCCGTCAAACTCCTCTCGGAGAAAGTAAACTGTTCCGTCATCAACGCAGGCGACGGCACCCACGAACATCCGACGCAGGCGCTTCTTGACGCTTTGACCATCCGGCGGCGAAAAGGCCGCATACATCGCCTGACCGTGGCCATTTGTGGCGACATCCTGCATAGCCGTGTCGCGCGCTCGAACATCCATCTTTTGAATACCATGGGGTCAAGAATTCGCGTCGTCGCGCCGCCGACACTCCTGCCGACGGATATCGACCGGTTCGGTGTCGAAGTCTTCAATAACATCGAAGAAGGCATTAAAGACTGCGATATCGTTATGATGTTACGACTTCAAAACGAACGGATGCAGGGCATGTTTGTCCCATCGATCCGGGAATATTTCCGATATTTTGGCCTGACGAGCGAAAAACTGACGGCTGCCAAACCGGACGCACTGGTTATGCATCCAGGTCCGATGAATCGCGGCGTGGAGATCGATTCCGACCTCGCCGACGATCTCGACCGTTCCGTCATCCGCGAACAAGTGGAGATGGGCGTCGCTGTCCGCATGGCCTGCTTGGACGCTTTGACGCGCGACGCCGTCGGGAATACGCCGTGACCTCGCCCCGCGTCGCTTATCTCAATGCGCGGCTGTTGGACCCGGCGAGCGGGCTCGACACGCATGGTGCCTTGCTCATCGAAGATGGCAAGATCGTGGATTTGGGCGCCGATCTCTTCAAGGACGGAGCTCCGTCGGTCTCTAAGGTCGTGGATTGCGAGGGACTTTGCCTAGCGCCGGGCCTCATCGACAGCCGCGTCCAGTTGAGAGAGCCCGGCGAAGAGCATAAAGAAACAATCGAGACCGCGAGCCGAGCTGCAGCCG
>CAJWTF010000197.1 GCA_913046825.1 uncultured Rickettsiales bacterium
GTCGCATCGGCTTTTAATGAGAGTTCGACGTTCTTCCGCATATCTACCAACAGCAAGCGAATTTCATCGATCTTTGCCCTGGCACGTTCTACGATGTTAGAAACTCCATCCAGCTTAGTTTTAATACGCGTGAGGCTTTTGGCTTCCTGTTCGGCTTGCCGAGCCGCCTGAGCGATCTTGCGGTCGGGCCGGACTGGCTCAAAGTCCGCGGGGCCCTGTGCCCTTGCGGCAGTAGCCAATCCCCGCGCCGCCGCCAAATCAGGCAGCAGGGAGAATAGCTCCAAACCAGCAGTGCTGAAGGCACTGGCGAAGCCACCGGATCCGGTCGAGCCTAAGGGTAGGACCATTGTATTTCTTACTTATCGCCAATCTAGGTTATTTCATTAGGCAATTATTATACCGATATTTGGCGGAAATAGCGAGTCTCATGCCTTTCCGCCAATTTTCAACCCTATCCATCCATATTCCGAAACCGGAGTGGGAAACATAACGGTAGCACGGATCAAGACAGTCGCTTTTCAAGGCATCGATACTCTGGAGATCGACGCGCAAAAACAGATGACGAACGGCATACCCACCTTCACCATCACTTGATCAAAAAATCCATTATGCGCAAAGATCAGGTCAGACTGCTCAACGAGTACCCGCACCATTCATTATTTAACAGGGAGGTAAGCCGATACCTGAGTACGAAATCGCAGTGACCGAGCCCTTGCATGATAACGGGCACCGCGTTGCGGTTTGGACTATCAGGCGAAAATTTCAGGTACCTTATTCGACCGCATCGATCTCCATCTCGATGTACCGCCGGTGCGCGCCACCGATCTTTCTCTACCACCGCCAGCCGAAGGGAGCTTCCTAAACCACTCGCATCGCGGGGGCCCGGCAAATCCAGCGCGAGCGTTTCGCCGATAACGCGGACGTGCGTACCAACGCGAAAGCGGACGGGACCTTGCTCGAGGAGATCGCAGCCCACGATACAGACGGCAGAACGCTGCTCACTAACGCGGCTGAGCGCATGCGATTGTCGGCGCGCGGGTATCACCGTGTCCTCCTCTTTGCCAGAACCTAGCGGGTTTGGATGGCGATGGCGACGTCCGGCGTCTCCAGATCGCAAAGGCGCTTTCGTGCCGTCGTATGGCACCTGGCCATTAACCGGGCGTGTCTCGTCACGCGGGCCGGCGGCGCTAAGTTAGTAACAAATGTGATTGTCGCCGCCCTGGCGACCGTTTCCAGGAGACGTACCCGTGAGCTACGACCTAATTATTATTGGCGGCGGTATAGCCGGCCTTTCTACCGCTGTCCGTTCCATCGAGCAGGGCTTGAAGCCACTGGTGTTGGAGAAAGGCGACGAGCCCAACTATCCCTGCAATGCGCGCTATTCTGGCGGAGTCGTCCATGTCGCCGAGAAAGAGATGCGCGCACCCGAAGCGGATATACTGGCCAAGATCGATCACCTGACGGATGGCACCGGGAGCAGCAGCCTCGCCGCGATCATGGCGGAGGATGCCGAGCAAGCGCTTGAATGGTTACGGGGCAATGGCGCGAAATTCGTGAAAGGCGGCGTTTTGGAATTCATGCGCTGGGTCCTGGCGCCGCCACGCCCGAGACGCCCGGGCCTGGACTGGAAAGGCCGGGGACCGGACGTGCTACTTCGCAATCTGACGGCAAGTATCGAGTCCGGCGGCGGCACGCTTGAGCGCGGCGTGCGCGGACGAGAGTTGATCAAGGAAGAGGGCCGCGTCGTCGGCCTGACGGCGGAGCGCGGCGGCGAGATGATCGAATACCGTGCCGCTGCCGTCGTCATTTCCGACGGCGGATTTCAAGGCGATCTCGATCTCGTGCGGAAATACATCAGCCCGAAACCCGAAGCCCTGTTCACACGAGGGGCCGGCACCGGTTGCGGCGACGGGTTGCGCATGGCCGAAGCGGTCGGTGCGAAATTGGTCGGCACCGACCGGTTTTACGGCCACCTGCTCGGCCGCGAAGCGTTCCAAAACGAAAAGCTCTGGCCCTATCCCACGGTCGACGCCATCGCCCGCTCATCGATTCTCGTCGACCAAAGCGGCAACCGCCTGCTCGACGAAGGTAAGGGCGGCATCTTTCTCGCCAACGAAATCGCGAGCCTCGACGACCCACTCTCGATCACGGTTATCTTTGACGATGAGGTCTGGACCGGATTGGCGGCGGACAACCGCTACCCACCCTGCATGAACCCGGCTTTCGTCAATGAAGGCGGCACCGTCTTCGCGGCGGACTCGCTCGCCAGCTTAGGCGATCAGATTGGTGTCCCCGGCGATGCCTTGAATGCCACTGTCGAAGCCTACAACCAAGCACTCGATGCGGGTACCTGCGGCGATCTCTCACCAGCGCGCAGCACGGACCCAGTCGCCCCACAGCCGATCCGCACCGCGCCCTTCCACGCCATCGAGCTCTGCGTCGGGATCACCTACACGATGGGCGGGATCGCGATCGATAGGGAAAGCCGAGTGCTGGATGCCAACGACCGACCGATCTCCGGTCTGCACGCGGTCGGCTCCGCCACCGGTGGGATCGAGGGCGGGCCGAACGCTGCTTATCTTGGTGGGTTGTCGAAGGGCGTGATCACCGGGTTGCGGGCCGCGGATTCTGTAGCCGCCGCAAAACCGTAACACCGGGCTGACTTGCTTCTTGACCCAGCGAGGTAATACACCAGGCTGCCAAAGAAACTTAGGCCTGTAAACCCGAAGGATCGCTTGATGGCAGATGCATCACTGATCGAGACCGCGCGAGACCGCGTGAGCCGTTTCACAGAATCCAATGGGTTTCAGAATTTCATCCTGATCGTCATCGGCGCGAATGCCGCCGTACTCGGTCTGGAGACGTCGAAAGGGGTCATGGATGCTTACGGTGCCTGGTTGGTCGCCCTCGACCAGATCGCTCTCGTGATATTTGTGGCCGAAATCGGAGCCAAACTTTTCGCCCAGCGCCTGCGCTTTTTCCTCGATCCCTGGAACGTATTCGACTTCATCATCGTCTCCATCGCCTTGCTGCCGACGGGGGACGGACTGGCGGTATTGCGGGCGCTGCGCGTTCTGCGCGCCTTCCGGCTGATTTCAATGGTCCCAAAAATGCGGGTCGTGGTGCAAGCCTTCCTCAAGGCCATTCCGGGCATGAGCTCGATCATGCTGCTGATGATTCTGGTCTTCTATGTCTTTGGCGTCATGGCGACCAATTTCTTTGGGCCGGAATTTCCCGGCTGGTTCGGCGATGTCGGCGCGTCCCTCTATTCGCTTTTCCAGATCATGACGCTCGAATCATGGTCGATGGGCATTGTCCGCCCAGTCATGGAGACACACCCCTACGCCTGGGCATTCTTCATACCCTTCATCCTGGTCACCACTTTCGCAGTCCTCAACCTATTCATCGCCGTCGTTGTTAACTCGATGCAGGAAGTGCATGAAGCCGAGGAACACGGCCACGAGGAGCGCATCGAGATTTTGACGGAACTAAAAGCGCTGCGAGAAGAGCTAGCGGCGCTTCGAAAGGAGCGCAGCGGCGGGGATTAATATCTATTTATCGATTGGCTTGATCATCCGGCCAAGTTTTTTCCCGGCGAACATGTGGAGGTGGAAATGTGGCACCTCTTGGTGGCCGTCTTCTCCTTGGTTGGAGAGAATGCGGCTGCCAGCCTCGGTGATGCCGAGTTGTTTCGCGACCGCGCCGACCGCGCGCATGAAACCAGCGAGCTCGGCCTCGCTCGCAGTCTCGGCGAATTCCACATAGGAGAGATAGGGGCCTTTCGGGATCACCAACACGTGGACCGGGGCCTGCGGCGCGATGTCCCGGAAGGCGAGCGCGTGGTCATTCTCGTAAACTTTGTCACAGGGGATTTCGCCCCGCAGAATTTTCGCGAAAATATTTTTATCGTCGTAGGCCACGCGCTTAATCCTTCTCTCTCAAACTTTTTTCCTTGATACCGGAAATGCCGAATCGCTCCGCCAGAACGCTCCACACCTCGTCCGGCCGCACGTCCTTATCCGCCCAGAGCACCAACAGGTGATAGAGCAGATCAGCGCTTTCTTCCGCGAGCTTTCCGCCATCGACTTTCATAGCTTCGATGACAGTCTCGACCGCTTCCTCGCCGACCTTCTGGGCGATCTTCGGCGTGCCCCACGCCAACAGCTTAGCAGTATAGGACGCATCGGAATCGCCGTCCCGTCGGCTTTCGATCACCTCGAACAAACGGTCGAGAATAGCGGCGGTGGTCTCGGCGGAACTATCAGTTTCTTTTGTCATGGCGGCAAGCCCTAGCAGAATAAAACGTCCCTGTCAGGGACGAACCGCAACCCCTTGCAAAGTCATGTGCGCCTTGGCCTCGGCGATGGTGAACTCGCCGAAGTGAAAAATCGAAGCAGCCAGAACCGCCGAGGCGTCTCCTTCAACGACACCATCGACTAAATGCTGCAAGGTCCCTACGCCGCCGCTGGCAATCACCGGCACAGTTACCGCATCGGAGACAGCACGGGTCAAAGCCACATCAAATCCGCTTTTCGTGCCATCCCGATCCATCGAGGTCAGCAGAAGTTCGCCCGCATCCGCCGCCATGCGGCGCGCCCATTCTATCGCGTCGATGCCGGTCTCGTTGCGCCCACCATGGGTGAAGACTTCCCACTTGCCGGGCCCGGTCACCTTGGCGTCGATGCCAACGACAATGCACTGTCTGCCAAACCGCGCCGCGGCTTCAGCCACGAATTCCGGGCGATGCACCGCAGCCGTGTTAATCGAGACTTTATCAGCTCCCGCGAGGAGCAACTTGCGGATATCGTCGACCGTGCGCACTCCACCGCCAACGGTCAACGGCATAAAGACTTCCTCCGCCGTACG
>CAJWTF010000198.1 GCA_913046825.1 uncultured Rickettsiales bacterium
GAACGCATTGCTCGAAACGCTGTTCTCCACCGCCGGCACCAATACCCGCAGGCGCACCGGCAGGTTCGCCATCATGATCATACGGGCAAGGCCGAGCACATTTGCGGCGCCGCCCATATCCTTTTTCATCAGCTTCATGCCAGCCGGCGGTTTCAGATCGAGACCGCCGGAGTCAAAACAAACTCCCTTGCCTACCAGCGTCACTTTCGGATCGCCCGATTTTCCCCAAGTAAAATCAATTAGACGGGGGGCGCGGTCCGACGCGCGGCCGACCGCATGCACCATCGGGTAGTTCTTCTTCAAAAGATCGTCCCCGATGATCACACTGAAGCGCGCCTTGAATTCACGCGCCAACTTGCGAGCAGCGGCGGCGAGTTCGACCGGACCCATGTCGGAAGCGGGCGTATTGATCAAATCGCGTGTCAGCGTAATTGAGCTCGCAGCACCTTCAACGGCCCGGCGATTCGCGCGGGCAGGCCAGACAAGCTCTGCTTTCGGTGCTGGCGTCGCCGTATAGCGATCAAAGACATAAGTACCGAGCGCCCAGCCAAGTGCGGCAGTGGTCGCCAGTGTTGCATTGATTCCCTTCGAGAGGGCATACCGGCCCGGCGGCAGTGCGTCGACGGCGGCACTCCACGACCACAGGTCAGAATCCCCTTCAATCCCCAAGAGCGCTGCGGCAATTCCACCATCAGCGCCCGGCAGCAGCAATGTCTCCCCAGCGGTGGCATCGAAGTGCGCAGCATCAACCCATGCCTGGGTCCGTTTATCAGCCTTTTTTAACCATGCGTTCAGACCGTCTTCGGTCACTGGTGTCAACGTGATTGTCTTGCCCGTGGCGCGGGCGACGAGATTGTGCGGCAACATTCAACTCCTAAAATTGCTGGAGACCATCAAGTCGTATAGATCCCGTAGCTTATCTAAAGGTGTGACTGGCGGAAGCGCAAGCAAAGGAAGCATGAGCGGATATAAACTGATCGTGGGCAGCAAGAATTATTCATCCTGGTCGCTGCACGGCTAGCTGTCGATGCGCCAGTCCGGCGCCACCTTCGAGGAAATCGTCGTTCCCTTCCATACCGAAGAACGCGGTGAGTTGATTCGGAAACATTCGCCAAGCGAGCTCGTGCCAGTGTTGACCGACGGCGATCTCTTAATTAACGATTCGCTCGCCATCGCCAAATATTTAGCGGAACGGCATCCGACGGCGGGCTTATGGCCAGAGGATGCTGCAGCGCGGGCAGCGGCGGCGGAAATGCATTTCGGGTTCGGCGCCTTGCAGTCAACCCTGCCGATGAATTTCTGTTTCCTGCGCGAAGGTCCCGAGCGGAGCGGCGCGGTCAACGTGGACGTCCAGCGCATCGAGGACGCCTGGGCACATCCCTGGATGGCGGAATTGGGAAATGCAGCAGCGACGGAGCCCGCTGTCAAGAATACGACGCGATTTAATCTCGAGCTTAAGCGGCCTCATTATCGCCTGCGTACCATTGGTTCAGGATATCATATACCGCCATCGCCGGATCGCTGGCGCGCATGATCGTGCCCATCACCGCAACACCGGACGCACCCGCTCGGCGGCACGATAGAGCCGTCGCCGCGGTCACACCACCCAAGGCCACCAAAGGAATGGTCACTTTGCCGACCACGCGCTTAAGCCCGTCGAGGTAGAGCGGCGGGCCGTAGCCAGGTTTGCTCTGGGTCGGGAAAATTGGGCTGATCGTCGCGTAATCCGCGCCCGCGCTCGCGGCGGCGCCCGCTTCGCCAATGGTATGGGCGGAAACACCGATGATCTTGTCCGGACTCAAGGTCGCCCTTGCATGCGTGCAGGACTGTCCTTGCGGCAAGTGGACGCCATGGGCAATTTCCGCCGCTTTCATATCAGCGTTCACCAGAATTTTGGCATTATAGGGTTCCGCAATTTTCAAGATCGTTTCGACCAATTTTAGACGCTCGTCCGAAGCTAGATCCTTTTCGCGTATTACAACCCAGCGGCAACCACCATCGAAGGAGCGCTCAAGCGCAGCTTCCAGAGAAACGCGAACCATGGTCCGGTCTGTGATTAAAAGGAGAGGGGGGTAGGGTAGGGTCACGTGCCGATGATACCTCGCTGTGGACTGGACGCTTCCGCGTGCCGTTTGCGTGGGATGCGTCCCGATAGATGCGCTAGCCGTCCCCCTTCGACTCCGTGGCGCATTGCAGAAGCCATGCCGACTGGATCGCGCGCTTTAGCGACCGCCGATGCCAACAATACCCCGGCGCAGCCCAATTCCATGGCCAGTGCGGCATCCGATGCCGTGCCAATACCCGCGTCGACAATCACCGGAACACTCAATTGGGCGCGTATGATTTCAATATTGTAGGGGTTCAAGATCCCCATTCCCGATCCAATCGGCGAACCCAATGGCATCACCGCCGCACACCCGAGATCGGCCAGTTTGCGACACAAAATAGGATCGTCGGTGCTATAGGCCATAACGGTGAAACCGTCACCAACCAATTCCTCGGCCGCTTCGAGAAGATGTTCGGAATCCGGGTAAAGCGTCTCCCGGTCGCCAATCACTTCGAGCTTGACCCAATTCGTCTCCAAGGCTTCGCGCGCTAATTGCGCGGTGAGAATCGCATCACGCGCAGTAAAGCATCCGGCGGTGTTGGGCAGAATATGATAATCGCCCGCCAGTAAATCGATCATGGTCTCGGCACCGCCCCGCAAGGAGATGCGCCGGATAGCGACAGTGACGATTTCCGCGCCGCTCGCCGCGACCGAATCGAGCATCAACTGATTGTTCGGATAACCGGCGCTGCCGATCAACAGACGCGAGCCGAAGCTCTTGTCCGCGATGGTCAGAATGTCTTGTTCAGCGTTCGACATACTCTTCTCCGCGCCCTCTAACCGCCGGGCGCCGGGCTGACGATCTCGACGGCGTCGCCGGGATTGATTTCCACCCCATCCCATTTGGATCGCGGAATAACGGCACCATTGATCGCGACCGCCAAAAAGCGCGCGCCGGGATCGACGTTCTCCGCCGTAAGGAGATCGGCAATCGTTGATGCCGTCGCCGCTGATTTTTCCACACCATTTACCGAAATGGTCGCACTCATCGCATTGTCCCTGCCTGTCGTTCGGTCGCTTGCGCCAAATTACGGTTTGATTGGAACCGATCGGGCCCGAACTGCTTGATCTCGTCACTCAACTCTCGAGTTAGAATATAGTGGCTTACGGCGTTCGCTGTAAGCGGGGTTAACAAAATTCCGTTTCGGTGATGGCCGGTGGCCACGATCAGGCCGTCTAACTCAGTCGGACCGAGGATCGGCGCATCGTCGCGACTCGTGGGTCGAAAACCAACCCACATCTCGTCAATGGGCAACTCGTCGATACCCGGCAATACCTCCCAGGTCTCTCGCAATAAATGCAAAATACCGCCAGCGGTCAGATCTGTGTCGAAATCCTTTTCCTCGACGGTCGCACCGATAATTAGCCTGCCATCCGCACGTGGCACTAGATATATCCCCTCCGGCGCCCAAAGAACATGACGCAAAATTGGAAAATGTGGGTCCATTCGGACCGACATCATTTGTCCCTTCAGAGGCCGCACCGGCGGCTGAACGCTCTCCGGTAACCCCGGGAGATCGCGCGACCACGCCCCCGCGGCGAGCACCACGTTGTCCGCTTCGTGTAACGCTTCGCCGATCCGGAGGCCGGTTACCCGGCCTCCCTCAATTTCCAACCCGTCGACATTCGTTTGCTCGCGCAGCGTACCGCCAGCAGCCAAGTAAGCCGCTTTCAATGCCAATGAGAGATCCCGATTATCGACTTGGTGATCACTCGGACTGTAAACGCCACCCGACATACCGGGCGCCAAATAGGGCTCCATCCGACGCACCTGGGCGGCATTTAGCCATTCGACGTCCAATCCTTGGCTTTTCTGGTAATCGTAGGTGAATTGAAGCTGTTCGGCGTCGTCACGGGTGGGAGCTACAATCAGCGTCCCTTCATCGCGATATCCGATAGAAATATTCGCTGCCGCTTCGAGCTCATAGGCAAATTCAGGCCATATTTTCTGAGCATGCACATTAAGGGTAAGCAGCGCTTCCTCGCCAGGCTCCGCCTCTGCCCGGGCCGCTAGCATCCCGGCTGCCGCCCAGCTGGCACCGTGCCCGGCCTCGCCACGATCAAAGACATCAACGATACAGCCCGCCTGCGCTAGGCGCCAGCCAATACCCAGACCACAAACACCCCCACCAATAATGGCGATTTTTTGCCCACGTATAACGGATGCACGCCGGGTCACGTTGATCTCTCTGCCCTAACAAGATCCAAATTAGGTTCCGTGAGCGGGTTCTCATTTAGCTTAAGAATCACTTTAGGTTTATTAATTAAGGATATTACACTCGAAAAGTAGATGGCAAAGTACGTCAAGATATCCCTCTTTAATGCAAACGAGACAGAAGCGAATTGGCGATGTAAGGTTACCATACGATGCATGAAAACCTTATAGACGATGAACTCCGCCTCGCACAGTTGGAAGGTATACAGCTGCGGGAGACGATTAGTGTGCTCCGAGCCGAACTAGAAACACAACACTTTGAAAAAGATCAGGGTATTCAGCAAGCACTTGCAGATTCTGCCAATGACTTTCAGCAGCTGAAGAATACCGCTTCCAGCCTGCGGGACGAATTAGAAAGCCTACGATTTGAAAAAGATGCCGCTGTTCAAAAGGCGGTGCAGCGATCCGCTGATGAAATACAGCAGCTGAAGAATACCGCTTCCAGCCTGCGGGACGAATTAGAAAGCCTACGAT
>CAJWTF010000199.1 GCA_913046825.1 uncultured Rickettsiales bacterium
AATATGTGGGTTAGTTGTGCCAAGCTTTCCAGGTTATGAACCGGACGGAAATCATCCACATGGGGTAGTATAGCCCGGATGCCTTGGGATTTGGGTTCAAATTGATCGTACCGGAGGAGCGGGTTGAGCCAAATCAACCGCCGTGACGAGCGGTGCAATCGGTCCATTTCCTTTGGCAAACCTTCGCCGCCCTCTCTGTCGAGGCCGTCGGTGATCAAGATAACGACGGCGCCTTGCGTAAGTACGCGGCGCGACCAATCGAAATTGAAGTCGTGTAAACACTGCCCGATACGGGTCCCGCCGGACCAATCAACAACCGCGTCGGTGACTTGTTCCAACGCGACGTCGATATCCTTATTGCGGAGATACCGGGTCACATTGGTGAGGCGAGTGCCGAATAGGAATGTGTGGACCCGGTCACGGTCGTTGGTGATGGCGTGCATGAAGTGCAACAGCATTCGAGCATAGCGCTCCATTGATCCGGAAATATCGCACAGCACGACGATCGGTGGTTTGCGTTGGCGACGTCGGCGCCATCGCATTGGGATTATATCGCCACCGGATCTCAGTGCAGTACGGAGTGTGGCGCGCATATCTGCACGGGCGCCGGTCTTATCGGGCCGGAACCGTCGTGTCGGTATTTCCATGATCGGGAGGCGCATCCGCCGCATCGCCAATTTAGCAGCTTCGATTTCGGAAGCTGTCATCTTTTCGAAATCCATCTCGCGCAGGACCTCGTCCTGGCTGAAAGTTAGGGTCGCGTCGAATTCGACTTCCTCGGTCTCTCGCGTCTTGATATCGTCTTGCGGCGTGGCCCCCGCCGTCAGTGCTTCTGCGATCCGGGGGGAGATATCGCTTTTCGGCGTTTCACCTTCACCGAGCTGTGCGGTCGGGAGCACCATCGACATCATGCGTTCCAGGATCTGTGGATTACGCCAAAAGACATGAAACGCCTGATCGAAGAGTTCGCGTTGATCGCGGCGATTCACGAAGACCGCGTGAAGGGACCAGTAAAAGTCGTCACGCCGCCCGAGACCGGTTTGCTCCAAGGCGTGAATGGCATCGATGACCTTACCGGGGCCGATTGGCAGTCCCGCCGCCCGTAACACTCGGGCGAAGTGCATGATGTTGGTGGCGATCCGTCCACCGTCTTGGTCAACCGGTGTCATGCGCCGTCGGCCAACAGCATTTCGTTTTTGATATCAGCGAGGAGTCGACTGGCTTCGCTGCCGCGAATTTTCTCGATGTCGTCTTGGTATTTTAGCAAGGTGCCAAGTGTATTATTTATCGTATCCGGATCAAGCGTCATGCAATCCAGTTGCGTCAACGCATGCGCCCAGTCGATGGTTTCCGCCACACCGGGTTGCTTGAAAAGATCCATTTTCCTGAGTTTTTGGACAAATGAGACGACTTGCGCAGAGAGAGTTTCCGGTGCGGTCGGCGCCTTTATCTTGAGGATCTCCAATTCCCGCTCTGCATCCGGGTAATCAATCCAGTAATAGAAGCATCGGCGTTTTAATGCATCGTGAATTTCACGGGTCCGGTTGGAGGTAATGATGACAATCGGCGGTTCATTGGCCTTGATCGTGCCGAGTTCCGGGATTGTGATTTGGAAGTCCGAGAGGACCTCTAAGAGATAGGCCTCGAAGGGCTCGTCCGTTCGATCCAATTCGTCGATCAATAAAACAGCAGGCCCGTCGATACTTGGCTCCAGTGCTTGGAGGAGAGGGCGTTTGATGAGGAATTTCTCACTGAATAAATCGTTTTCGAGAGCGTTGCGGTCTCTATCGCCGACCGCTTCCGAAAGTCGAATTTCGATCATTTGCAGGGAGTAGTTCCATTCGTAGACAGCGGAGGCCGCATCTAGACCTTCGTAGCACTGCAGTCGCACCAGCCGTCGGCCCAGTGTCTCAGACAATACCTTGGCGATCTCGGTCTTACCGACACCAGCTTCGCCCTCCAGGAATAGCGGACGCCGTATGGCCAAGGCCAGATGGAGCGCGGTTGCGAGGCTTCGGTCCGAAACGTAATTCCCTTTGTCGAGAAGCGTGATGGTTTCGTCGATAGTGGCGGGAAGTTGATCGGTCATGATGTTCGGGATGCCTTTGCCGTGGTTAGTCGTCTCTGTGGAAATCTATCCAACGAGGGTAAAGAGAATGGTAGAGTGTTTTAATTTAATCGGCATTTATCGTGATAGCGAGTATTGAGCAGCATGATGTTTAGGAATGCGTTTGTATAATAGGGTGTTCCAATTTTGTTCCATAGTTAGCAAGGTGCGGTAAATAGGCACCGCTATGTCTGGATATAATAAGAGCAGTAATACAATCAACGTACTTGGCTCGGCCGTCCTCATCAAAAAAGCCCGACTTAGAGTAAGCCGGGCTTTGGATTCGAAGATATCTGAACGCCGTTATCCGGCCTTAGCGACAGCCCGTTTGGCCATAACTGTGACAAGATGGGCTCTATATTCGGAGCTCGCGTGGATATCGGAGTTTAAATCATCTGGAGAAACTGAGATATTCGCCACCGCGTCCGCCGAGAAATCGGATGACAATGCGCGTTCCATCTCCGGCACCCGGAACACTCCGTCTTGGCCAGCACCGGTGACGGCTACACGTGTGTCGCCGCTATTCTGAGCGATGAAAACACCGACAATGGCGTAGCGCGATGCGGGGTTCGGAAACTTCATATAGGCGGCTTTGCCCGGGACCGGAAACTTTACCGCGGTGACGACTTCGCCTTCTTCCAAAGCGGTCTCAAACATACCGGTGAAGAAATCATCGGCACCGATTTCGCGCTGATCGGTGACGATGGTCGCCCCCAATGCCAGGCAAGCCGACGGATAATCTGCTGCCGGATCGTTATTCGCGATTGAGCCACCGATCGTACCACGGTTGCGAACCTGTGGATCGCCTATTCCGTCGGCCAAATCCGCAAGTGCCGGGATTTTACCTTTGACGTCGGCGGAAGCGGCGACGGTCGCGTGGGTCGTCATGGCGCCAATGGTTACCGTATCCCCATCAACGGAGATGCCGGCAAGATCGTAAATACCGCCGAGGTCGACGACATCGGCGGGTTGTGCCAGCCGTTGCTTCAGCGTCGGGATCAACGTCATCCCACCGGCCATCAACATGGCGTCGTCTGATCCTTTAACCTTAGAGGACGCGTCGGAGACCGAACCTGCGCGTTGGTAATTGAAGTTATACATATCCTACTCCTTTATCTGACGGCACTGGTTAAGCGGCCGCTTTGTGGGGCTCTCCATCTTTGCTGTGGATGGTCCAGCCGCATATCAAGCCGCCGATTTCATCGGCCGCGAGGTCCTTACCCGTCAAAACGGCAACAACACCATGAGACGCTTCGGCTGCACTGATATCGATCCCATTGATGGTCGCGTGTGCGTGCGGTGAGGGCACGAAATAAGCGTAGGTTTGCCCCTCGTCATTGATATCGTCGAGATAGTTGCCATTCCCCATTAGGAATCGCCGGACTTCCTTGCGGCGCACTGAAGCGCCAATTCCGGTCTCGGACATGATTCGTTCCTCCCCCTGCGGCGTTTGAGTCGCTCCTTATCGCATGCTTGCAGCGCCGGCCTTTATCGATTTCACGATGTTATGATAACCGGTGCAGCGGCAGATATTTCCTTCGAGCCATTCCCTGATTTCTTGTTCGCTCGGGTCAGGGTTATTCTTCACTAGGTCGAGGGCGCTCATCACCATGCCCGGCGTGCAGAAGCCACATTGCAGGCCGTGATTCTCGCGGAAAGCTTCCTGCATCGGGTGCAAGGTATCGCCGTCGGCCAATCCCTCGATCGTGGCCACGTTGGCGCCATCGCATTGTGCCGCCAGAATGGTGCAGCTTTTCACTGATTGGCCGTCTTTATGGACAACGCAGGCGCCGCATTGGCTGGTGTCGCAACCGACATGGGTGCCGGTCATCCGAAGATGCTCGCGCAGGAACTGCACCAAAAGTGTTCGGGGTTCCACGTCGCCGCTGACGGACTTTCCGTTCACGGTCATAGAAACAGCAATGGTCATTGAGCTTTCCTCCCTGGACTTGGTCTGCGCTCCGTGGCGCCGAAACTCTTTATAGCCTGTATCGCGGCAGCCCGTTATTGCGGGCGTCTTTAACCTATCGTCAACTAGATTCTGGAACCGCTTGATAGCTAGGTCAAGCGACTAACCGAATACTTCGCAAGTAGAACAATTCTACCCTTGGAACCCGAAAACAAGGGCTAGGGCAACAACGATTACACCGGCGATCCAAACCATGGGGCTCAACCCCTTCTTTTCCTCATCGGAATCAGTAGCTTGGGCTGCTGTTTCTTTTGTTGGCTCAGTTGTTTCAGGTACGGCTTCAGTGGCGGGAGATTCCTCGGCACTAGCGGCAACCAATTCGGCAAACTTACCAAAAAAGTCGTTGGCCATTTTCTTTGCCGTCGAATCGATCAGTCGGCTGCCGATTTGCGCCAGCTTGCCGCCTACAGTTGCATCCACCGAATATTCGAGTTTCGTGCCCTCTGGATCGTCGGAAAGTGTGACTTTAGCGCCGCCCTTGGCGAATCCAGCTGCTCCGCCCGTGCCTTCGCCTGAAATCGTGTATCCGTTGGGCGGATCGATATCGGACATATTCACTTTGCCACTAAATTTAGCGCGCACCGGGCCGACTTTGGCCGTGACTTTAGCTTCGAAGGACGTATCCGAGGTTTTATCGACGGATTCACATCCTGGGATGCATTGTTTCAGAATTTCGGGATCGTTCAGCGCTTCCCAAACCGCTTGGCG
>CAJWTF010000200.1 GCA_913046825.1 uncultured Rickettsiales bacterium
GAACAATCCGTAGGGAACATCGGAGCGTTGATGAATTCGGACGGAGTCTTCAAGCGTGCGGTCGAGGGTTTTTAGAGTGTCTTCGAATGAAACGGTGCTGTGCGGGATCTCTTCTTCAACGGGAAGGGCTTCAATTCTACGCCGTTCAACGATGCGCCCGCCGCGAATGATGAGTGTCTCGCCCGGCATAACCCGTTGAATGTCGTCGAAGATCGTTTGGCGACCGCAGGTAAATTGCAATTGCAGCAATTCGTTTCGTTGTGGGGAGCTGATATTGGGAGCGACGAGACCGGCTGCCAATAGTGCGCGCGGTTCGGACGCAAATGCGAATTGATGCGCGGCTTCGCAGTAATAAAGTGGCTTAATCCCGAACGGATCGCGGGCTAGGATCAAACAATCCTTCGGCGCATCGTAGATGGCAATAGCATACATGCCACGGAGCTTTTTAGCGAAGTCGAAGCCGTGCTTGCGATAGAGGTGGAGCGGCGGCTCGCAATCGGAAGACGTCGAAAAGCGGACATCGGACAGTTCCTGACGCAGCTCAATGTAATTATAAATCTCGGCGTTGGCGATCATCGCAGCGCCGCCCGGCTCGTGAAGCGGTTGATCGCCGGTGACTAAATCGATAATTGCGAGACGGTTTTGCGCGAGGCCGACCCCTTGGGAGATATGGAAGCCTTCGCCGTCCGGGCCGCGATGGCCAAATGCCTTGAGCATAGTATCGAGAAGCACTTTTTCAGGGGGGGAGCCGTCTCGGGTCATCAAACCCGCAATGCCGCACATTAAGAGATAACCTTCTCGAAGAACGCCTGATACTGCTGAACAACGATGTCCTCAGTATAGGTCGTTTGGTACGCTCGATAGCCGGCGGAAGCAAGTTCGGCTGCGAATTCAGGTAAATTGATAAGGCGGTTGACCGACCTTGAGAGCGCGTCCGCATCGTCTATTGGGACGAGCAGTCCGGTCTCCTCATCATGGATGAGACTGCGCGGGCCGTCTGAATTGGTGGCGACGACTGGGACGCCATGGGCCCACCCTTCGATGACGACATTACCGAGCGGTTCGTGTCGGGAGGGGCAAACGAGAAGCTCCGCCGTCGCCAGAAGATTGGGAATATCGTTGCGCCATCCGAGAAACCGCACCCGGTCGGAGACACCAAGAGTATGGGTTGCGGCTTGCAATGCCGAGTCTTGCGGGCCATCACCCGCGATCCAAAGATAGGCATTCGGGATATCGGCAAGAGCAGCGATCAGCACGTCGAAGGCTTTATTTTCATGAAGCCGTCCGAGGGCCAGTAGCAGCGGTGCATCGTCGGGCGTATCGTGGCTTGAGCGATTGATCGCATCCGCGCGCGCGTCATCGACGAAATTCGGAATATACCAGGCGTGCTCTTCTGGCCACCCTTCGGTGATTAGATAGCTTCGGATCGCTTCGGTGTTACCAATTAGATGATTGCAATGACGATAATATTTTAGATCGTAATAGCCGCCTAGACGGGCTGCGAGTACATGCTCTCCGGCGGGGCAGTAGTGCGCGGCGCGGCTCATCCATGCCATGACGATGTCAGGCGTGAAGTCAGCGACTTCCTGGCGAACGATGCCACGGGTTGAAAAGTCGAGCATCCCGCCGAAAGGTGCTGCCACGGTTTGAATGTCAGCAGATTTAAAGATGGCTTCACGTGCGTCATGTGCCCGGATGGTGACGCGTTGCTCGACATTGACCCGCGCGAGGGCCGGTACTAAGCGCATGAAGAACTCTTCCGCTCCGCCGACAGCTGCACCGGCCATGACTTGGAGTACCTTAGTCACCGGTCCTCCAGATGTGCCTTCAGATAGGACAAGATCGGATAGAGCCCAGCGAACAGCGCGATCAAGAATCCGTAATGGCCTTCGCGATACCCTTTGCGTCCGACATAGCATTTATAGAAACGGGAGAATATACGCCGCACATTGTGGCCGAAACTGCCGATATCGCCGCTTTGGCGAAGGTCGCGGGCGCGCACCGTCGTATACCGGTCGAGACGCAGGATCATATCGGAGATGTCTTTGTCGACGTAGTGTATCATGCGTTCGGTCAGGCGGCCTTCAGGCGCTGTCAATTCTAGCCCTGGGTGAATGCGCTCCATCCCCCACCGCTTGCAGCCGCGGCGAGACAGCCTTGCGGCGGCACTGACACCCCATGCCGCGCCCCAACCGTATCGGACGAGGCGTTCGCCCACGTAATTATCGAACGGTATCAGGTGGTAATTGTACTTTTCGGTTTTCACGGCTTCGCGAATTTCAGCAGCCAATTCCGAGGAGACCCGCTCGTCCGCATCAACTTCGATGATCCAGTCACTGGTACAGGCCTCAAGGCCGGTGTTACGCCGCTCACCTTCGATGTCCCAGCTTCCTTCGACAATGTTGTCGGTGAAAAGTGCTGCGATGGTGTCGCTGCCGTCGGTGCATTTGTCGAGAACCACGACGAGCTCATCGGCAAAAGCGAGACACTCGAGGCATTCCGCGAGCTGATCCTCTTCGTTGTGGGCGACGACAAGTGCGGAGATTGTTAGTTTTTCGGAACTGGTCATCGGGTCTTCCGTTCCAGGTCATTCAACAGTTGTGTTGCGGCCCATTCAACGGCCTCGACGCTGAGTCCGTCCATTAGCGTCCCGGTTGTACGATGATCGTATCCGGGTGCGCCAACCAAATCGTAATAACTTTCTTCTGTCCTAATAAATGCGCATTTCTCGCCCCACGGAGCGTAGTGCTCCGCGCGGCTGGGGCCGAAAAGGCCTAAGGTCGGAATGCCAGCCGCGGCAGCCATATGCATCAACCCAGAATCGTTGCCGATGAAAAAATCGCACCGCGACAAACATCCGGCGACAAGTGCCAGATCGCCGACGCCGACGAAGTCGATTCGCAGCGTCTCGGGAATACGTGCTAATACTGGCTCGATCTGGGTGCGTTCGTTAGCCGCCGCGAAGACGGCAACTCGGGCACCTGGCATTAGTCCATGCGGTGCCGTTAGCTTCAGGGCAAGTTCAGCGAAACGCTCCGCCCGCCATTGTTTGCCGACCCAATTCGCAGCGGGGGCGACGGCGAGGATCGGCGAGCGGTCTGCTATCAGCATGCTCGCATCGTCTGGCCATAGGACAGGGCTTGGAGGTGCGTTTTCCAAATTTAAGGTTGATGCAATCAATTCGACCCGGTGCATATCTTGGATCGGTTTTGGTACGACGTATCGTTCGCGCGCAATTAGGCAATACGCGAGCGCGGAGCGCCGTAAGTCGACAACGATATCCCATTTCGCACCGACGCAGCTTTTCCAGAGCGACAACCAATGTCCGCTGAAGCGTTGCTTTTGCAAAACAATGAGGCGTTCAAGGCCGGGAGCATTGCGGAATAAAGACGCAGCGGCAGGGCCGGCTGCGATTGTTATTTGAGCGTTGGGGTGTTGCGCCGCGAGGTGCGCCATAAGTCCGGTTGAAAGGACGGCGTCGCCGACGCGGTTTGCCGTCACGAAAAGAATGCGCATTCTTTTTGCCCTCCGCAGCGGTTATACGCAGCAGCTGCATCCTTCACAAGACGGACCTTGCAGGAAGTGGCTGCACACTCCAGATTCTCGAAACTTAAGCTGAATTGGACATATCATGCATGAATTTCATCAAATCTTACTTGAAGAACGTGGTCTTATAACGATCGGAGGGCCCGACCGGCGTTCTTTTTTACAAGGATTGATCTCGAACGACATCGAACGTGTGGGGCCGGATCGCGCGATTTGGGCGGCGCTTTTGACGGCGCAGGGCAAATACTTGCATGATTTTTTTATCATAGAGATCGGCGACATCTTATACCTTGATTGCGAAGCCGAACGGTTGATGGACCTGGGACAGCGGTTAAGCCGATTTAAGCTAAGAGCAGATGTCGATCTCGGCATGGCACACAATTTTGGCGTGTGGGTCGGTTATGGCGACGGCGCGCTATCCGGCACGAGCTTGAATGCTGATCCTGGAATTGCCGTGGCGACGGGCGAGGGGGTCGTGTATTGCGATCCTCGGCTTCCGGAGATTGGGATACGCGCGATCCTGCCTAAACTCGTGGGTGCGGAAACCTTGGAAGGTTTAGGCGCAACTCTCGGTGATCGTGAAAAGTTTGAGGCATTGCGGATCTCGTTGGGTCTTCCAGATGGTAGTCGCGACATGATTGTTGAGAAATCGATTTTACTGGAGAATAATTTCGACTCTCTTCACGGCGTTGATTGGAACAAAGGATGTTATGTCGGCCAAGAACTGACGGCCCGCACCAAATATCGTGGATTGATTAAAAAGCGGCTAATGCCGGTCGTATTCGAGGGAACTCCAGCGGTCGCTGGTGCCATCGTGTCTGCGGGTGGGCGTGAGGCCGGTGAAATACGTACGGTTTCCGGCGAGATGGGGCTGGCTCTTTTACGGCTAGAACATGTCGAAGAAGCGGAGAGCGGTAGGGTGAATTTGGAAGCCGGTGATTCCATACTGACACCGCGTCTGCCCTATTGGTATGTGCCGAGTAAATGAGTTGAAGTAAAGAAATAAGGTAAACCCTTAATTTCCCAAGTGAGCTCGGTTTCCGATGCCTCGGTATGGAGATTTTGTACAAAATTCAATGTGTTGAGGTGTTAATGGAGTGGTTCCCATGGCGCACCCGATGGGTGA
>CAJWTF010000201.1 GCA_913046825.1 uncultured Rickettsiales bacterium
GAGCTTTAGACGCTGTAGTACATCGCGAACTCTACCGGATGTGGAGTGGTTTCAAAGCGCTCTACTTCTTCCATTCGCAAATCTATATAGGCGTCGATTTGCTCATCGTTGAAGACATCGCCGCGTTTGAGGAAGTCACGGTCCACATCGAGCGATTCCATTGCTTGGCGCAGTGACGCGCAAACCGTTGGAACGTCCTTCAACTCTTCCGGCGGCAGATCGTAGAGATCCTTGTCCATCGGATCGCCGGGATCAATCCGGTTTTCGATACCGTCAAGGCCAGCCATGAGCATCGCGGAGAACGTTAGGTAGGGGTTTGCCGCCGGGTCTGGGAAACGAACCTCGACACGCTTGCCATGCGGGCTCGACGCGAAGGGGATGCGGCAAGATGCCGAACGGTTACGCGCAGAGTACGCGAGCAGGACCGGTGCCTCGAAGCCCGGCACCAAACGCTTGTAACTGTTCGTTGTTGGATTCGAGAAAGCGTTGATCGCCCGCGCGTGTTTGATAATACCGCCGATGTAGTGCAACGCCGTCTCCGAGAGGTCCGCGTACTGCGTGCCGGCGAAGGTCGGCTTTCCGTCCTTGAAGATTGATTGATGGCAGTGCATGCCCGAGCCATTATCTCCGGCAATCGGTTTCGGCATGAAGGTTGCCGTTTTGCCGTAATCGTGGGCAACCATATGCACGACGTATTTATAAATCTGCATACTATCCGCGACCCTGGTTAGGGTGTCGAATTTGAGGCCGAGCTCATGCTGGGAAGGGGCCACTTCGTGGTGGTGCTTTTCCATCTCGAGGCCCATCTCGGTCATGGTTGTAACCATCTCGGCGCGCAAATCAGTGCCAGAATCAACTGGCGGGACAGGGAAATAACCACCCTTGGTGTTCGGGCGATGACCGAAATTACCTTCTTCAAAGATGCGCCCTGAATTGTAAGGGCCCTCTTCGGAGTCCAGTTGATAGAAAGTGTCGTTAGCACTGACATTCCAACGGGCGTCATCGAAAACAAAAAATTCCGCTTCCGGACCGAAATAGACTGTATCGCCAATTCCCGTCGAATTTAGATAGGCTTCGGCGCGTTTCGCAGTGGACCGCGGATCGCGCTCGTATGGCAGTCCAGTTGTGGGCTCTAGGACATCGCAGAATAGGATCAACAACGGTTGCGCCGCGAAAGGGTCCATGACCGCCGTCGATAAATCGGGCTTCAAGCACATGTCCGACTCGTTGATCGCCTTCCAACCCGCGATTGACGACCCGTCGAACATGATGCCTTCGATAAGCATATCTTCGTCGACCGTACTCACATGCTGGGCGGTGTGCTGCCATTTACCTCGAGGGTCGGTGAACCGGAAGTCGACGTATTTGACGTCCCGTTCCTTGATGAGATTTAGAACCTTTTTCACTGCTTCGGACATTTTGCCGTATTCCTCTTATTTAATCGATTTCGATTACAATTCTGTGTGTCTCTTAACCCAACGCGAACCGTCAAACGGCTTCCGCACCGCTCTCCCCGGTACGAATGCGGATCGCCTCTTCGATGGCGGAGACGAATATCTTGCCGTCTCCAATACGTCCGGTGCGGGCAGCTTGCTCGATCGCCTCAACCGCCCGTTCAACGAGCGAGTCATCGAGAACGACTTCAAGCTTCACTTTAGGAAGGAAATCAACCACGTACTCCGCGCCTCGATAGAGCTCGGTGTGGCCCTTTTGACGTCCAAAACCTTTTGCTTCCGTGACGGTAATCCCCTGGATGCCGACATCCTGAAGAGCTTCCTTCACTTCATCAAGTTTGAACGGTTTGATGATCGCTTCGATCTTTTTCATGGCTCTTTTTTTGCCTTGCCATTGCTGAACACTCAATCCCAAGAGGGATGGAATATAGAACCGCTCTAGCATAGTGCATGCCAATATTAACAGCGTAAATTAGAACGTGCTTTCAATTAATTAGCGGAACCAGCAAGGCGTTAGCATAAGAAATATGTCTATAATTTAATCACTTGCATTATTTTTTGGCAATGCTTTGGCTGGAATTTGTGCGGCCGGTTAAACGTCCCGCAGCAACTCCTTTATTTTCTCAACCGCGCGCTCGATATTCTCAACGCTATTTGCGTAGGAAAACCGAATATATCCTTCACCGAAATTGCCGAAACTAGTGCCTGCCACAGTCGCCACACCAGCCTCGGTCAGTAGCTTGTCTTGCAATTCCCGCGCGGACATCCCGGTGCCGGTGATATTTGGAAACGCGTAAAACGCGCCCCCGGGGGCGACGCATGTAAAGCCTGGTATCTGATTGAGTGCAGGAACGATAACCTTGCGACGTTCATCGAATGCTTCGACCATCGTCTTGACTTGATCATGCGGGCCTTCAAGCGCCGCGATACCCGCGAATTGCGTCGGTGCGTTGACGCATGAATGGCAATTGATCGCGAGCCGCGTCGCCGCGTCGGCGATGAATTTCGGCCACACGGCAAAGCCGAGGCGCCAACCCGTCATGGCGTAGGTCTTCGACCAGCCATCGAGCATTATCGTCCGATCGCGCATTTCTTCAAATTGAAGAAAAGACACATGCTCGCGGCCATCATAGAGCATATGGCTATAAATTTCGTCGGAGAGGACCACAACGTCCGGATGGGCCTGCAATCCGTCGGCTAGTTTATCCAATTCTGCTTTTGGCATCGCACCGCCGGTCGGGTTGGCGGGACTGTTGATGATAATCAAGCGGGTTGCCGGGGTAATGTTTCCGAGGACTTCCTCGGCGCTGAAGGCGAACCCGTTCTCTTCCTTGAGATGAATCGGAACCGCTTTTGCGCCCGAATATTCGATAACGGATTTATAAATGGGAAACCCAGGATCCGGATACATGATTTCCGCACCCGCTTCACCAAACATCATAATGGCAAAAAACATCGTGACCTTGCCGCCTGGCACGACGACGACACAGTCCGGATCAACCTCGACACCGTGGCGTTTGTTGAGGTCGGCGGCAACAGCTTCGCGCAGCTCCAGAATACCGTTGGCCGGGGTATAGCCGTGGTGACCGTCGCGCAGCGCCCTAACCGCAGCTTCAACGATATGGTCGGGAGTTTTGAAATCCGGCTGACCGATACCAAGATTGATGATCTCCTGACCTTCACGCTCCAGGGCAGCCGCGCGAGCCAATACCTCGAACGCGGTTTCCGTACCTAAGCGATTTAGATTTTCCGCCAACTGCATGACTAAGATTCCTTACTTCAGAACTTCGAACTCGAGCATTTATGCCCGAGCGGTCTCGGTCGTGAAAGGCTATTAAGGGAGGGTGACACGTGCAGGCGCTACCGGGACACCAGGCACGTCGACGCGGGTCCGGAATATCGAACCACAATTCTCGCTCGGGCCGCCCCGCGAACCAGTGACGACATATAGGTCGCATAAATCCGATCCCCCGAAACACACGCTTGTCACCATGGGAAGAGGCACGGGAATGTCCATTCGCAAAGATCCGTCCGGCTCATAGACGGATACCCGCCCGCCATGCGCGAGCGCCACCCATACCGACCCATCCTGTGCCACCACCATGCCATCCGGCGTCTCGCCATCGGTGATTTCCGCGAAGACCCGCCAGCCCGTGACCTCGGCTTCATCCGTGATGTCATAGGCGCGCAGAATATTTGCGCGGGCGTCGCAGTGATAGAGCGTCTTGCCGTCGGGCGAGAAGCCCATGCCGTTGGTTAGCACGATTCCATCCGAGACGGTGCGGACGGAGCCGTCGAGGTCAATAACGTGAAGGTGTCCAGGACGCATCTCTTCGCCGACGAAAACATTAAAGGCGAGCGAGCCCGCCCAAATGCGTCCGACCGCGTCTGTCGTAAAGTCATTGAAACCAATGGCGATGTCCGTGACGTCAGGCCCGAGCAAGGTTGCTGACTTCGTGTGATCGAAGCTCTCGAAGATGATTTCTCTACCACCAATTACGAGACCGTTTGCTATATGCGGCACCATGCCTCCGACGCCGCGGCGTTTTGGTACGATCTCCGTGATCTCGCCCGATGACGGATCCAGCGCGCGGACACCACCGTTGATCACATCGCTGTATATCAACCCTCGCTGCTCGTCCCAGACGGGGCCTTCTATGAGGCCGTAGCCGGTCGCTAATTCATCCATCGGAGTCACCATATTGATTGATCTGGATAGTAACATTTGTCGAAACTGCGCGAGGGAAAGATGTGAGTGTAATCCGCATCTAAACCGCGAAGAGCCTATTGCGAAACTAGGTCAATGATATGTTAGCGACGCGCGGGGCTTAGAAGTTTCCCCTGGCGGCCTCGGTCAGGATCAACTTATCCAAGGTCAGATCCGATACGGCGCGTCGGAGCCGTTCGTTCTCCTTCTGAAGACGCTTC
>CAJWTF010000202.1 GCA_913046825.1 uncultured Rickettsiales bacterium
TCCTGCCGATGACGCCGCTCCCCGACCGCGAACGCGCCCAAGCCGACATCGCCACATGGCTGGGAGAGGCAAAACGCTTCCACCGCGTGGCGGGAGAATTGCCCCTTGCGGAAACGGCCGCGGCCCATGAACTGGTCGCGTCTAAAACCAAACGCGGCACGGTAATCGTCCTACCGCAGGAATGACTCCGCAAATTCGCGCTAAAACCGAAACTGACCGCCGTTTACGTGGATAACTTCGCCGGTGATAAACCCGCCAGTCTCGCCCGCGAGGAAGAGGCACGCGTTGGCGATGTCATCGACAGTACCGATGCGCTTCACTGGGATCGATTCAATGCGTGCTTTTCGCCAGGCTTCCGGCTCGTCGTATTGGCTCCAATCACGGGTCGTGTCGATGGCGCCGGGGGAGACTGTGTTGGCGGTAATGCCCGATGGCCCTAGCTCCAACGCCAAGGCCTTCGCAAAGGCGTGTACGCCCGCCTTACAGGTAATGTTATGAGTGCGTGTCGGCACGTGGGCCGCAAAGCCGTCGACGCCGGAGATATGGATGATCCGGCCCCAGCCATCCTGCTTCATCAGCGGCACCACGCAACGTGCCAGATAGAAAGCAGAGTTCAGATTGGTGTTGATTGTGTCCTGCCATTCCTTGACGGAAATATCTTCGACCGGCTGCTTTTTGCGGATTGAGACGTTGGAGACGGCAATATCCACCGTGCCGAAGGTATCGGCGGCCTGTTTCACCATCGCTTCTACAGCATCCGCATCACCGACATCAGCCATCACGCCAATGGCGTTACCACCCGAGGCCTTAATATCGTCCACCACCTTGTCGACTTTCTCGCGGGACGAGCCGCCATTGACCACCACGTTGGCACCTGCGGCTGAAAAAAGTTTTACGATGGCTTCGCCGATATTTTGGCCGGAGCCCGTTACGACAGCCGTCCGGCCTTTCAATGGTTGGGGGTCGAGCATTATCTTGTCCTTTTCCAAATGCGGTTTGATCAACGATGTAGGCGGCGAAATGTCGCTGGCCATTTTCCCGTTAGATGCTACCTGCTTATATTGTTATTCGATACCGACACACGAACAATCGGAACACCTCTCCCATGATCGATTTCAGCCTGCCCGACGAGCTGCAAGAATTGCAGGATCGCACCCGCGCCTTTATCCGCGACAAGATTATCCCGATGGAAGGCGACCTCCGTCAGTCAGCGCATGGCCCCAGCGACGAGTTGCGCCTGGAAGTGGCCGCACTTGGCCGGGAAGCCGACTTGCTAACCCCACACATCGGTACTGAATGGGGCGGCCTAGGCCTCAATCATATCGGTAAGGCTATCGTGTTCGAAGAGGCAGGCTATTCACCACTCGGCCCCTATGCGCTCAACATTAGCGCGCCGGACGAAGGCAACATGCATTTGCTGGAAGTGGTCGGCAGCGACGGGCAGCGGGAAAAGTATCTCCGTCCCCTCGCGGCGGCGGACGTGCGCTCCGTCTTCTCCATGACCGAGCCGGACGGGGGTGCAGGCTCCGACCCGTCGATGATGAAAGTAACGGCCGTCGAGGATGACGACGGATACGTGATCAACGGCCGGAAATGGATGATCACCGGCGCCAAGGGTGCGGCCTTTCAGATCATTATGACGCGCACCATCGACGCGTCCGGCGAAGATATCGGTGCCACCATGTTCATGGCGGACATGGATGTGGAAGGTTGCGAGGTCGTGCGCGTCCTCGACACCATGGACAGCAACACATCGGGCGGCCATTCAATCGTCGACTACAACGATGTTCGGGTGCCAAAATCCGCTGTCCTGGGTGAGCCCGGCAAAGGTTTCCGATACGCGCAAGTGCGCCTGGCCCCTGCGCGACTGACCCATTGCATGCGCTGGCTAGGTGCTGCGCGGCGCTGCCAAGATATCGCCGTCGAATACGCCCGCAACCGGCATGCATTCGGCAAGCCGTTGAGCGAGCATGAAGGGGTCAGTTTTCAGTTGGCCGATAATCTGCAAGATCTACATCAAAGCCGTCTCAGCATCTGGCACACTGCCTGGGTGCTCGATCAGGGCGAGCGCGGCGGCAATGAGAGCAGCATGGCGAAAGTGTTCTGCTCGGAAGCCGTCGGCCGCGTCGTTGACCGCTGTGTCCAAATCCTCGGCGGTACCGGCATCACCAATGAGACCGTGGTGATGCGCACCTACAAGGACATCCGCGCTTTTCGTATCTACGACGGCCCGTCCGAAGTCCACCGCTGGGCCATCGCCCGCAACATCATGCGCGCAAACAAATAACAGCGACGTCATTCCCGCCTTCGCGGGAATGACGAGTTCCTTCGTAATTGTGCTATTCGCCTTTAAACTCCGGCTTCCGCTTCTCGCGCCAAGCATTGTGCGCCTCTTGCGTATCCTCAGTCAGTTCCAGCATGCCGAAGCGGTAGAGGTCCGCGAGCGACGCGTCCTTTAGATTTGGCACATCCAGCGAATGGGTGATCGATTCCTTCACCATCCGCACCGAGAGCGGTGGCAGTGCCGAGATATGCGCCGCCACCTCTTCCGCCTTCGCGATCAAGTCGTCATGGGGTGTCAGCCATTGCGCTAATCCGATCCGATAGGCCTCTTCACCCGGCAAAGGGAAGCCCATCGCCAAGCGTGTCGCTAATCCCTTTCCGACCCAGCGCGCCAATCGAGCAGATCCACCATAGGCCGGGATGATACCCAGCCCGATTTGCGGCAAACGCCACTCCGCCCGCTCCGACGCAACGATTAGGTCGCAGCAAAATGTGATAATACAGCCGATCCCGATCGCATAACCATTGACCGCTGCGATGATCGGTTTTGGGAAATCACTGAAACGGTCAAAAGGAGAGACTTCCCGCTTCTTCGATAACCCTTTGAGGAATGCGGCCGGAGACCCGGTATTATGGGTGTTCGGGTCTTTCAGATTGGCGCCCGCGGAAAACGCGCCCGCTGAATCATCTCCGGTGATCACGACACAGCGGATATCGTCGTCGTCCTCCATCTCATCCAGGTAGCGCGCCAAGCCTTCGTAATAATCCGGACCCCACGCATTGCGGGCTCCCGGTCGGCTCAGCGTGATCCAGCCAACATTGTTCTTCTTTTCGTAATGAACCGGCATCGCGGTCTCTCCTCATTCGACTTGCCTGACGAGTGAGGTATAGAGCGGGCGCCTCTAAGCAACCGGTATTTCGTCCGTTCCCCGGCCGCAGAGCCGGGGACCAGCGCGAACTATATTCTCCGTCTGCTGGATCCCAGATCGCTACGCGTCCGGGGAATCGATGTCGCTTGCCACGCCGGGTCGTCTCCCGGATTGTCAGGCTGGTTCTGCGGCATCGCGTTGTCGAAGGCCGGCAGCGCTCCTCAATCTCCAATATCAGTGGATAAGCTGAGAGGTCCACCCCGACCCGCCGCGCGTTGAAAAGCTGCGGTACCAAATAGATGTCGGCGACTGTCGGCCTGTCGTCAAAGGCGAACCCCGTCTTGGGCATAAGCCACTCCAGCATATCTTCCAGCGTGCGATACCCGTGATAAACCCAGTAATCATAACAACACGACCAATTCGCGTCTGTTTGACCGTGCTCATTCACCAGATGGGTTTTACACGCCCCACATTGATAGGATGCATCTCGCACGCGATCACCTGTGCGAAGGCGCGGGACCGTGCGCGCGCGACCGGGTCTTCCGACAGGAGCGACGGGCCTTCGAACGCCTCCTTGATGAATTTCATCACGGCTGTAGATTGGTTGATCAATCCACCGTCGACACTCAAGGTCGGAATCAATCCCTGCGGATTGACGTCGCGGATTTAGTCCTCCTATGAGATAGAACCATTGCAGCTGACACGGATGTATTCGTAGTCGACATCTTTGATGTTGAGCGAGGTGCGGGCACGCTGTCCGGCGGAATTTCTTTAATGGGGATTGAGCTTTAGATTCAACCTGCGCATTCTTAATTGTCAGCTCTTAAAACGGTTTAGGCATTCCACTTTGTTGATAGGATAACCATAAAAAAAGGCCTCACCCTATCTGGATGAGGCCTTTTTATTCGCTATGCTTTCAATCTACTCCGCTGCGTCCGCAGCTTTTTCCGCCTCGACCTCGCTCTCTGGGCGGTAGATCTCGCTGCCACCCGCCTTGAATTTCTCCGACATGTCAAACATGCCTTTATCGGCAAAATCGCGAATTTCTTGAGTGATCTTCATCGAGCAGAATTTCGGCCCGCACATGGAACAGAAGTGGGCTACCTTCGCACCTTCGGCGGGAAGTGTCTGATCGTGAAAGTCCTCCGCTGTCTCCGGATC
>CAJWTF010000203.1 GCA_913046825.1 uncultured Rickettsiales bacterium
ATCCGGATGCAGGCCGACATGCCCAGACCGCCGAGCGCCCCCGCATTGCTGACCGCGGCGGCGAGCGCCGGGGTTGTTTTGTCACCCATCGGAGCCTGTAGGATTGGCCATTGCAACCCGAGCCGTTCGGTCAACAAATTTTGGGACCACATCGCATCTCTCCAATATTGGGCGAAGTCAGGCTGTTGGGCGCACTTTATCCCGTCAGACAATCATCCGCCAACGGCTCCATCGCTGCGAAATCCTGCAAGGCCAGAAAATTTGGGCGTGTCGGCACTTTAATTGTGTTATCCGTCCGATTCGGGCTCCAGAACACCAATGTGCGGTTCCAGGCCGACATGTTGGGGGCGGAACCGTGCAGGGTTCAGCCGTTGAAGAAGTCGACGGAGCCGGCCGGGCCTTTGGGGGCGACGAGGCCGTGCTCACCAGTGAGCCGGTCCGTGGTCTCGTTGCTGTAAGGGCTGCCGACAGCGTCCTCCGCGAGGCGGCCATATTCGGGGATGCGGTCGAAGTTTTGTCGGATGGGATCATGCCGAGTTAGTGGGTACCGGGGACGAACATGGCGGGGCCGTTGAATTCAGTCACATCGTCTAAAAATAGGGCCGCGTTGATGACGCGGGGCTCGGGCATGCCGTCATCCTCGAACCAAGTGCGGTAATCCTGGTGCCAGTGACAGACCTCTCCGTCATGGGCGTTCTTTGTGTTGGTCTTGAACTGATGCAGAAAGACCGGCCCGCCGAGCAACTGCATTGCCGGCTCGATGATGCGGGAATGGCGGCTCAGTCGACGAAACAGATTGCTTGAATGGTGCGGCGCATGGCGGAGCAGATGGAGGTGTTTTATTACTCTGTCAGGTTCTTCGGCCCTGGGAGCTCATGGATATCCGGGAGTTCCGCGTTGAGCGATTCCACTTCCTCGCTGGAAAACAGACGTTCGACAAACAGGACGCCGTTACGCTCGAATTCTGCGAATTGTTCTGTCGTCCACCGCATGCTCGTTTTCCTCATCCAGACCCAACCATCATTCACAAATTTTGCTTCGCCATTCACGCGAATCATCGTACATGCTGAGGCAATGAGCAGCGATATGTCTGAGGATACGAGTTTTGCCCCGCGCGAGGGGACGGCCCACGTCATCGTTCTGGGTAACGAGAAAGGTGGGTCAGGAAAGTCGACCACTGCCATGCACATCGCCGTGCATCTGGTGCGCCAGGGATATCGTGTGGGATGCCTCGATCTGGATGCGCGCCAAGGCACGTTGTGCCGATATATCAAGAATCGGCTCGATTATATCAAGGCGAATGGGTTTACCCTGGCCAGTCCGACATATGCGGTGATTGAGCGTGTGGAATTGGAGAGCCGATCCGAATCCGAGGCGCGTGAGAATAGCATGCTGGACGCGTTTATTGGAGAGTTTCGCACCAGTCATGACTTTCTCATCGTCGATACGCCGGGGAGCAACTCCACGTTGTCGCGCCGCGCGATTGGGCATGCGGATACTTTGCTCACGCCGATGAATGACAGCTTCATCGATCTGGATATCCTCGGCCAAGTGGATGCTGATGGCTCCAAGGTCTTGCGGCTTAGTCATTTCGCGGAGGTCATTTGGGAGCAGCGCAAAACACGCGCAGCCCGGGGGAGTAAGGCCATCGACTGGGTTGTGATGCGCAATCGGCTGGGCACGTTGGACAGTCACAACAACCGCTCGATGGAGCAGGCACTAAGTGAATTGTCGGAGCGTGTCGGCTTCCGGATTGTCCCTGGCTTTACAGAACGGGTTATCTTCCGGGAATTGTTTCCAAAAGGGCTCACACTCCTCGATTTGCGCGATGTTGGCGACGACGTGAAGCTCAATATGTCGCATATCGCGGCGCGCCAGGAAGTGACCCAGTTGGTGACTGCGCTTGGGGTCGAGGGGAATAGTGTTGCAAATTCTCCCTAGAACACTGGACGGACCGCCCCCTGATCCCTTTATAAAGGGGACATGGCAAAGTTACCGACATCCCCGAAGGACGACGTCGCGGCCTTTTTGAAGAAAGTTAAGGACGTGCCGGCGCCGACGTACGGCAAGCCCGGTGAGCGTGGCCGCCTCGTCTTTGCGATGGATGCCACCGCAAGCCGCGAGCCGTCATGGGATCAAGCCTGTCAGATTCAGGGCGAAATGTTCAGCGAGACGGCGGCACTCGGTGGGTTGGAGGTGCAGCTTGTGTTCTATCGTGGCTTTGGCGAATGCCGGGCCAGCAAATGGGCACCCAATGCGACCGAACTATTACGCCTGATGACCGGTGTGCGATGCCGGGGTGGACAGACGCAAATCTCGAAAGTCCTCGATCACGCCAAGCGCGAAGCAGAGAAGCATCGTATCAACGCTCTCGTCTTTGTCGGCGACGCCGTGGAAGAGGATATCGACCGGGTGTGCCATAAAGCGGGCGAATTGGGTTTGCTGGGCGTGCCGATGTTCCTGTTTCATGAAGGTGGCGATCTGGTGGCCGAGCGGGGTTTCCGCGAATTGGCGCGATTGACCGGTGGCGCCTATAGCCGGTTCGATTCGGGTAGCGCGCAGCAACTCAAGGATCTACTGTCTGCGGTCGCGGTGTACGCGGCCGGCGGGCGCCGTGCCTTGCTCGAGTATGGCGAAGCGAAAGGTGGCAATGTCCTGCGCCTTACCCATCAGGTTAGCGGTAAGAGGTAGCGAAGCATGGGCACAATGATCCTGGGCATCGCGCTACTAGTGGCGCTGGTTTTTTTTCTCCGCTGGTACGCGACCGCGCCGCCGAGTGACTTATTGAAGGTCCTGAAATGGGGCGGCCTGACGATCGGCGGATTGCTTGTCTTGTTCATGTTGCTCCGTGGCGGCTTTCAATTTCTGTGGATCGCGGCAGCCTTTCTCATCCCGTATCTGTTGCGGAGGCGCGGCATGCGCGGCTGGGCGCAGGCATCAAAACCGCGCACTGAGGGGCAACGATCCACGGTCCGGACACGCTTCGTTGCGATGGAACTCGATCACGACACCGGGGACATGGACGGAGAGGTTCTTGAAGGACCGCACAGAGGCAGGCGGCTCTCCGACCTGGACCTCGATTCGTTGCTCGATCTATTGCATCTGGCGTTTAATGAGGATTCACAGTCGGCGCAGGTCATTCAGAGCTATCTGGACAGGGTCCACGGCGATGAGTGGCAGGAGCGTGCCGGAGAAGCTGGAAGTGCCGGCGGTGGATCGAATTCCGGTGCAAAACCCGGTACTTCTCAGATGACGCGAGACGAGGCTTATGAAGTGCTCGGCCTGCAACCGGGTGCTGGTGAGGATGAGATTAGAGCCGCGCACCGCCGCTTGATTCGCGAATACCATCCGGACGCCGGTGGATCGGATTATCTAGCGGCTAAGATCAACGAGGCGAAAGACTTATTGCTCTATGATTGACGGATTTAAAAAAGGGCTGCGATTGTGCCATTAAGCAGCCTGTGACAGAAATATGTTTATTTATTGAAACTGTTGGTCGGGGATCATATGACGTCACCTGTTCGTAAGGCAATTTTTCCCGTTGGCGGGCTCGGTACGCGGTTCCTGCCCGCGACCAAGTCCATGCCGAAAGAAATGCTGCCCGTCGTCGATAAACCGCTGATCCAATATGCCGTGGAAGAGGCCGCTGCTGCCGGCATCGAAGAGTTCATTTTCGTCACCGGGCGCGGCAAAGCGGCAATCGAAGATCATTTCGATGTCTCCTACGAGTTGGAAAAGACGTTGGCTGAACGGGGCAAGGACGATGTCCTCTCAGCGGTGCGCCCGATTGGACTGGAGCCGGGGCAAATTTCGTATACCCGTCAGATGGACCCGCAGGGTTTAGGTCATGCGGTTTGGTGCGCCCGGCATCATGTTGGCGACGAACCCGTCGCCGTTTTGTTGGCGGACGACCTCGTCATGTCGAAGACGCCGTGCTTGGCGCAACTCGTGGATGTTCATAAGCAGACCGGCGGTAATGTCGTGGCGGTCGAGGAAATCCCTTACGAGCATACGGATCGCTATGGCGTCTTGGACGTCGGCACGGATGATGGTCGAATGGCATCTGTGCGCGGTCTGGTCGAAAAACCAAATCCCGAGGAGGCACCGTCCCGTCTGGCGATCATCGGACGCTACGTGCTCTTGCCGGAGGTTTTCGAGCATTTGTCACGTTTCGAACGGGGGGCGGGCGGTGAAATCCAGCTCACCGATGCCATGGCGAAAATGATCGGCGGTTCCGAATTTCACGGATTGCGGTTCGAAGGGCAGCGTTTCGATTGCGGTA
>CAJWTF010000204.1 GCA_913046825.1 uncultured Rickettsiales bacterium
CGCACAAGGCGGCTCGGCTGAAATGTCCTCTTCACGGCAATAACTCCATACGGCTGGATAAACGGGCCGCTGTATAGAAGGTCGGCGGACGTAAGTCAATGTACCTCCTCACCCAATATTTGCCAATGTGACGTCACTTCATGGTGAGTGGTGCCGAAACAGCGCGTGGAAAGTTGTGTCCTTTTTATTGTCCATATCCGATCGCACGCAACAACGCGGCGGTGCGCCTTCGCCGATATCCCTGGCGATGAGCCGGTTGGAATTTGCCGATTATTTCGGTCGAACGATGGAAACCGTGGGTCGCACATTCATCCATCTCAAGGGTAGTGGAGCTATCCGGTTGCTGCTCGGTAATATGTTAGAACTGGTTGATACGGATACGTTGCAGAATATGTCGGACGGCAGCTGTAAGATTCAGTTGCCTTACCGGTATTGTTGCACCGCAACAATTGCATTAAATAGCTAACCGAATCGTCATTTGTCGCAGTTTTCGGAGGGATTCGGTTGTAATGACCAATGAGAGTCCTATCGTGGCACGCTCGGTTGCCGCAATGCGTAAAGAAGTTGAAGAGTGGAGACGTGCGGGAGACGTTGTTGGTGTCGTGCCGACGATGGGTGCGCTGCACGATGGCCATTTAGCGCTGGTGCAGGCCGCTAAATCCGAATGTGACCGGGTCATCGCAACAATATTCGTCAATCCTGCCCAATTCGCCGCCAATGAAGATCTCGATGCCTATCCACGCGGCGAGGCGGCGGATTTAGCTAAGCTCCAGGAGCTGCAAACGGATATGGCATTCATGCCAGATGCAGATGAAATGTACCCCGACGGGTTTGCGACGAAGGTGTGGGTCGAAGGTATTACGGAAATTCTTTGCGGGCTTGGCCGACCGTTACATTTTGGTGGTGTGGCGACGGTTGTGAGCAAATTGTTCAATCAATCCCAAGCGGATCGCGCTTATTTTGGTGAAAAGGACTATCAGCAGTTTTTGGTGGTCCGCCGCATGGCGCGCGATCTCGACATTCCTATTGACGTCGTGCCGGTGCCAACGGTGCGGGAAGCAGACGGTTTGGCGATGTCGTCGCGCAATGTCTATCTTTCAATCGAACAACGCGCAGCGGCACCGGCGCTTTACCGGGTCATCCGTGATGTGGCCGCCCGAGTAACCAATGGTACAAGCGCCGAAGCGGCTGTCGCCTGGGGGCTAGAAGAGCTTGCGACATGCGGGTTCGACAGCATCGAGTATCTTGAGGTCTTGGAGGCAGAGATGCTGGGGCCGATCGATTTTCCGAACAAACCGGGGCGGGTCTTCGTCGCCGCGCATCTCGGCTCGACACGATTGATCGATAACGTTACGGTTTAGGCGATCGACATTCTAATTACCGCCCCCGGTGGGCGGCGCATAGGCAAGCGCCACGTCCCATGGAAATAGAATCCAGTTATCCTGACTAATTTCAATAATGAAGGTATCTACCAAGGGTCGACCGACGGGCTTGGCGTAGATCGTCGCGAAATGGGCCTTAGGGAGGCGTTCCAGCACGATCCTGGCGGTCGCACCGGTATCGACGAGATCGTCGACGATCAGCCAACCATTGCCGTCTCCGGCGTCGGCTTCCTTCAGTACACGAGCCGCACCTTGATTTTGATGGTCGTAGGACGCGATCCCGATTGTGTTGATCAGGCGAATATTCAGTTCTCGGGCAACGATCGATGCCGGCACCACGCCGCCTCGGGTGATCACAACGATGCCTTTGAACGGTCCTGCCTACAGGAGCCGCCAGGCCAAGGCCCTTGCAGGGCGGTGCAACTCATCCCCCGAAACCGGGAACTCTTTTATATGCTCAGCTGTCATCGGTGTCTCTCATCTTGGGACGCCGAAATGCAATCCAGTTGAAATGAAAACGGCGCCTGGCGGGATTTCCCACGCGGCGCCGTAATCGCATCTCCGGAATGACTGAAAGTCTTTTACCGCACGAAAATCCGCACTTCGTTGTTTTCGGCATTGTTGCTCGTTGTGGCCGACAAGCTGACCTTATGGCCCGGCAGTCCCATATCCGCCAATGCGCGAAGCACACCTTCGGCATTCCGCTTGGCGGCCGTCTTGTTAAGTGCAGTCCGCGCCGGCGTGCCGGTTTGCGGGCTCACGGCGACCAACTGGAAAGTGGCGTCGGGCTTCCGGTCCAAAGCACGGCTGACAGCGGTATAGAGCGCGCGCTGATAAGGTACGTTGGGCCGGTCAAAGCGAATGACGACGAGTGGCCGATCCGTTGATTGAGGCGCTGGGCTGGACTGGACCCTCGCGGCGTTCCGCACTTGATTTTGGCTAAACGCCCGGTTCACCAGACTGGCGCCGTAGAGTTCGCCGTTCTTAATGGCGAGTGACATCAGCTGCAAATCGTGGCGCTCATTATTCACATAAGTCGTCTGACGACTGACGTCGGCGCTGAGCTCATTCAACAACCGGTCTATCAACACGACCCCTTGATTGACCTCATCTTCAAGCGCGCGCAGCCGCACGTGATCCAAATCAACGGCGCCGCTTAGCGCGTAGGTCGCGCGCACGCTGTCGAGCAGCCAACTGGCAGTGCCCGCTTCGGCGTCCATGTCGCTCGACAAATCGTTCAGGTTCGAGATGTTCAACGCCACGACTTCGATCTGCTCCTGACCTTCTTTCAGCTGGTTGACCAGCGTCGGGTTGCCGGGCGTGGTGCCGGATTGCAGCTTGGCGTTCATTTGCGCCATCAAAGCATGGTATTTTTGCGAAGAAGCCGCTGTTTCGTCGCGATACCCCCGCATCCGATTGTTCAGCTCGCCGATGCGCCCGTTCAGTTTCTCAAGATCGCCGCGCATTGCCGTGACCTTATTGCCGACGAAGGTCCCGGTCGAACCCGTGTTGGCAACGGCGGCGCGCTGTGCGGCGCTGGCTTTTGTCGTCGGCGCCGGTTGAACGGCACGTGGACGGCGAGTTTCCGCTATGCGCAGCGGCGAAGGCGCTGGCGGTATTTCGACTCGCTGCGCCGGTGCCGCTGGATCTTTCGCATCCAGAGACGGCCATAGTTCCGAGCAGCCTGCCACGAGAAGACCGCACGTCAAAGGCAAGACGAATTTGCTAATTCCACTCATGCTTGGTTGCCACCCTGCAAATTCATTTTTGTATTTACCGTCTATACTATTGCGAATACACGCCGTTTTTCTAATCTTGTCAACGGAAACCGCGTTTCATCACCATTTTCCAGCAAATTTAACAGTTATCCACTTCAATATAAGATCGCTCCAAATTCTCAACGTATACTAGGGTCGGGTACGGAAACGAACAAGTCAAAGACGATACGGAGCGACGAGCGCAATTTTGTCTTTCAGGGTGCTTGTCATCTGCAGCAGCCTTGAGTAGTGTCCGCAACCGCCGCGCGCCCGTAGCTCAATTGGATAGAGCGTCTGACTACGGATCAGGAGGTTGGGAGTTCGAGTCTTCCCGGGCGCGCCAAAATCTCTCCATAGATACAATTGGTTATGGTAGACGGCCGGCGGTTTGATTTTGGTAATACTGCGTAGCTTACGTCTGGCTTACGAGATAAATCAGTGTTTAGCGCCCCGTTGATCGAATAAAACCGCTACGTAACCAGGAAGCGCGAAGGACCGATATCGACTAGCTAGATTTCCGCCAACTGCGCTCCAACTTAGCTTCAGGCTGGGAAGTGTCGTTATCTGGGATAATTGCATCGTCCCGACCCTCCGGATGTAAACCGGATGCTCGTGAAGGGATGGCGGAGTGGTAATGCAGCGGATTGCAAATCCGTTTGTTAAGCCGCGAGGTGGAACTCGACCAGAACGTGTTGTTGGACAAGAACCTGACGGTTTTTTTCTAGGGTAATGTGAATGGGAATTGAAGTTCGAAAACTGGGGGGGGCGATGCTGGCGGAGATCGTCGGTGCGGATGTCTCGAAGCCGTTGAGCGAGGCCGATAAGGCGATCGTCAATCAAGCCTTCATCGATCATTGCGTTCTGGTCTTCCGCGATCAGTTCATGGAGCCGCCGGAAGTTCTGGAGCTGTCCAATGCGTTCGGGCCGGTCGAGCCGCACATCACGGTCAAATACCGCCATCCCGACTACCCTGATCTGATCGTGATGACGAATATGAATGAGAAGGGCGAGATCGACGCGCATGAGACCGCGCGCGGTGTCGGCTGGCACACGGATATGTGCTACATGCCGCTGC
>CAJWTF010000205.1 GCA_913046825.1 uncultured Rickettsiales bacterium
GATGCGGATAAGATCTTCTATTCGGCGGCGGCGGGCCTTGGCAATCCCGTGGTCTATGTGGGCTCCAAGACGGGGCGCGACGGTATCCATGGCGCGACCATGGCATCGGCCGAGTTCTCCGAGGATTCGGAGGAAAAGCGCCCAACCGTGCAGGTTGGCGATCCCTTCACCGAGAAATTGCTACTGGAAGCCTGTCTTGAGTTGATGGCAACCGATTCGATCATCGCGATCCAGGATATGGGAGCCGCGGGCCTCACCTGCTCGTCCGTCGAAATGGCGGATAAGGGCGGTGTCGGCATCGAGCTCGACTTGGATACCGTGCCGGCCCGCGAAGAAGCAATGACGCCTTATGAGCTGATGCTGTCCGAGAGCCAGGAACGCATGCTCATGGTGTTGAAGCCAGAGGCGGAGGATGCCGCGCGCCGCATCTTCAAGAAATGGGAGTTGAATTTCGCCGTCGTCGGTCGCATCACCAATTCAGGTGCCCTTGTGGTGAAGGAAAAAGGCGAGACCGTCGTCGATATCCCCGTCGCCCCCCTGGTCGAAGCCTCGCCGGAATACGACCGACCCTATGACGAAATTTTGGCGCCCGCGACGATCTGCGCGGAGAATGTCCCCGACACCGACGATATCCCAGCAACGTTGACCAAGATCATGTCGTCGCCGGATATGTGCTCCAAGCGCTGGATTTGGGAGCAATACGACCACATGGTTATGGCCGACACCGTGCAGCGTCCAGGCGGCGATGCTGCCGTGGTTCGCATTCACGGAACCCAACAAGGGTTGGCAGTCACCACGGACTGCACACCGAGATATTGCAAGACTCACCCCGAAAGCGGTGGCCGTCAGGCAGTCGTCGAAGCCTGGCGGAACCTAACCGCCGTCGGCGCCACTCCGCTCGCATTGACGAACAATTTGAATTTCGGTAACCCCGAGCGCCGCCCGATCATGGGGCAGTTTGTCGGCTGCGTGAAAGGCATAGGCGCAGCGGCAGCGGCCCTCGAGTTCCCGGTCGTATCGGGCAATGTCTCGCTTTATAACGAGACCAACGGCGAAGCCATCCTACCGACCCCCGTCATCGGTGGCGTCGGGCATATCCCAGACATCTCGCAAATTGCCGGCATGGCGTTGCCGGGCGCTAATCAATCGATCGTGCTGATCGGTGAGACACAGGGCTGGCTCGGCTCGTCCATCTATCTGCGCGAAATTTGTAATGGCGAAGAAGGGGCTCCTCCCCAAGTCGATCTGGAAGCGGAGCGCCGCAACGGTAATCTCGTTCGCGAGGCAATTCGATCCGGTATCATAACCGCATGTCACGATCTAAGCGACGGCGGTCTCCTGGTTGGATTAGCGGAAATGGCCCTAGCCGGGAAATTGGGCGGCGAAATCGACGCAGTCCCCGAAATAGCATCGCACGCTTGGTATTTCGGTGAGGATCAGGCGCGCTATCTTTGCATTACCGATACGCCCGAAGCCTTGCTGTCAAAAGCGGAAGCAGCGGACGTCGCAGCTCTCATTCTGGGAAGGACCGGCGGCGACACGTTGAATTTGCCGGGCGGCATCACCATATGCCTCGGTAGTCTACGGGAAGTGCACGAAGGTTGGCTGCCCAGATACATGGCGACGGCGTAAAGGGGACAATCGACATGCCGATGAGTGCAATAGATATCGAGCAAATGATTAAGGATGCGATTCCGGACGCAGAAGTCCGGATCGATGACTTACGCGGCGATGGGGACCATTACGCGGCTTTCATCAGCTCGGCCGCCTTCAGCGGAAAGACACGGGTGCAACAGCATCAAATGGTGTATGCTGCCCTGCAAGGACGTATGGGCAACGAACTGCACGCCCTGGCATTGCAGACTTCCGCGCCAGAGGACGGCTAGAGCGGCAGATTGGGACAAGAGGACATTAAAATGAGTGACAATCCAATTTTCGAACGTATCAAAGACGAAATCGATTCCAGCGAAGTCGTGCTGTTCATGAAAGGCTCGCCGGTTTTCCCGCAATGCGGATTTTCCGCGGCGGTCGTGCAGGCGCTGACCCTAATGGGCGTGAAGTTCAAAGGCATCGACGTGCTGCAGGATTCGGAAATCCGTGACGGCATCAAGCAATTCGCAAATTGGCCGACCATTCCGCAGCTTTATGTCAAAGGCGAGTTCGTCGGCGGTTGCGATATTATCCGCGAGATGTATGAGAATGGCGAACTCGGAGAATATTTCTCCGATAAGGGTATTGAGACCGGTCAAAACGGGGCATAAACCCCAATTTATCGGAAAGATTAGCGATGGCCGCTCAAATAAGCGGCCATTTTGCTTTTCTACAAATACAAGCGCCAAGTGTGCGCTTCGTTACATCGGACTTGTCGACGATTTGTTAACCTTATTTCGTTAGGATTGTTTAGACCTTAACAGGGAAGGGGCAGAATCATACACAAATCTAAACTGCATAAGGCGCTATTGGTGGCCGCAGAGGTCGTCGGTTCTTCGGATCAAACTGATGCGAATGCGATGTTTGACGCCCTCGTAAACCTCGAATGGATTTAACGAAGTGCTGTCGAAGACCACTTGATCGCGACATCGTTGCAGCCTGAGTGAAAGGCCGCGGCACAGGGTAAAATCGTCTACCACTGACGTCACCCATAGGCGAGTTGTGTGATAACCGCTTGCCGGATACCTGAGAGCGCGCCAGATTGATAGGCGTAGGAGGATTTGCCCATGCCCGTCAGCTCACTTGATCACGTCAATATCCGGACCGACAACTTGAAGGAAATGACATCCTTCTATGCAAAAGTGCTCGGTTTAAAAAAGGGAAACCGACCCGCGTTTAAGTTTGGTGGCGCTTGGCTCTATTGCGGTAACCGCGCGACTGTTCACTTGGTGGAAGTTAAAAATCAGGCGAAAGCCAAAAACGCGCAGCTAGAACACTTCGCGTTCAAGGCGAATGACATCAATGGAACCTTGAAAAAGCTGCAGAAATTCGGCTCGGACTATGAAACCCGGATCATCCCCGGTGGCAAAATCAGGCAAGTCCATGCCTATGATCCGGACGGTAATCACGTCGAAATTGCGTTTTCGACCCGCGAAGAAGCAAATCCTAAGCTCCTGCGTGGCGAGTAAGCAAACGACGACCTATTCGGACAAGTCGACGTAGCTACGTTCGATCCCATGCATCAATGCATCGAAGGCGAGACGCCCCTCCTCGTACATTTCGCGATGATGGCGCAATTCATCGATTCCGTTTGGATCTTTGGGCTTCTCAGCTTCCGTCCCGCCGTAAATTCCGAGATGTTTCGCCGCCAAATTTATGGTTTGCTGCTCGGCCACCTCGAATTCACCCAAGACCATATCTTCGTCCAGGGACAGCAACGCCTGCCCGTCGAATTCACCCAAATCGTTAATATTGACGGTAATTATATCTGCTTCGTAGAGAGGTCCCCTGACCTGTATTGCCGCTCCGCCGACAGAAATATCGCGAAGAACGCCATCATACACCTTGGTCGCCGTCGATACTTCGACGCGCTTTCGAATGATGAAGCGGTCATGCAGGCGCCGCTCACGAGCATTTTGTTCCTTCCTGTGGTTCACCTTCCAGCCTTCGATATGCAACAGCTCGGCAATCTTGTGATAGCCGTAGCGCCCATACTGCTTCCCCAGCCGGATCAGCGCCAACTGCAGAGCATTGTCATCTGGGGTCTGATCGATATTACAGGGAGCTTCGCGCAAGACCAAACACCCGGCAGGCCCGTCTCTTCGACTCCGCAAGTTTCTGGCGCGTATGGACAACAGCCTGACGGAGCAGCCCGGTCGTCAGGTCCTCGCCTTTAGGTAAGTCAGACGTTCCTTGAGGATCAGCTTGTCGAGTTCGAGTTCCGCGACGATCTTCTTCAATCGCACATTCTCCTTCTCGAGACTGCGCATCTCCGACAACTGAGACCAACCCAGACCGCCAAACCGCTTCCGCCAGTTGTAATATGTCGCGTCGCTGATACCCACGCCGCGACAGGCCGACGCTACGTCACTGCCATTCGCCAGCTTCAGCTCAATCTCCCGCAGCA
>CAJWTF010000206.1 GCA_913046825.1 uncultured Rickettsiales bacterium
GCCGCCGAGCTCGCTGCCGTCTTGGTACATGAATTGGTCGGCCATGGCATGCAGCGCTACAGGGGCCGTTTAGAGCACGTGCGAACCATCGATTTGGAGTGCGAAGCTTATCTTTACGAAGAGCGCGCCTATCAGGATATTGGAATTGATAAGCGATCGACCAAGATGATTAAGTTCCGCCGAGCTTTGGAGGACAATTGGTGCAAAACTTTCCGCATGCAAACCCGGCGCTCTCACCCGAGTAGCGTTGCGTTGTGGGAACGGCTTGATCCCGATGTTCCGGGAATATTGAAGGTTTATCTCGATTATATCGAAGTGCTTCGTAAGAACGGGGCGGCTCGGAAGGCGATCGATATCGAACGTCGCGACGGGTTGCGACGTTAGAGCCTTTTATTTCCGGCTAGATTCAGTTTCTAGAAATGCCATTGTTCGCTGCCAGGCGAGAGCTGTGTCTTCATTGTCGTATCGGCTGCCAGTCGGATTGACGAATACATGGCTGGCTTCTTACCAATGGCTAATCCAGCGTTTCTGTACCTTCAGCATGCCCAATTCGAATAGCGTGACCATGCCGCGGTAGATCCACATGCCGTGCGTTGCGAAATGACCCATGACTGGTCCTTTGAGATGTCGTAGTTCGCCGGTTGGATGATTGACCCGAGAAGACGGTAGCATTGACGGGCTCGGCCGCGGCCGCGCTGAGTGCCCAGCAACCACTGAAAAACTAACCGATGGTCGCTAGTTTGCCGTTGACCATCTCCTGTGATTTCAGCGATTGAAGCCATTTTCGGCCTACCTCTATGGCCTCGACCCGCCCGACCCAGCCCATCAGACGTTTCGCATCGTTCACACCCCAGCATTCGTGGAACAACACGACGGCGGGTGCCGGCGTCCATTTGGGAGCGCTAAGATACGCATTCACAGTATTGCCGTGTGTACGCTACATCGAGTGCCGCTCCAACAGTGAAGCCGCCGCGTGCGCGAGTTTTGGGTTGTCAAGGATTGTCACGAGAGTTAGACCGGCGATGCTCGCGGTCATTCCTGTCAATATTTCACAACGATTGTGCATATTGTTTCGCTCCTGTCAGCCGGAGGAAATGATGAGTAGTGCGTCGGAATATAGCTACACGAAAATAAAATTCGTCATTCCGGGGTGCGGAGCGAATCTGGAATTAGTGCCCGAGCATTCTCATCATCGCGACGGCGGTCTGTCGGTCGCTGTGTTTTAGTGCGCGCGGCCGTGGCAATGTTTGTATTTCTTACCGGAGCCGCAGGGGCAGGATGCATTCCGCGAGATTTTGCCCCACGTCTCGGGATCATTGGGGTCGACGACCGCGGCGGCATTCCTCGTTTGCACCGGAGCGCTCGCGAGTTCGTCGCCTTCCGGATTGGATACGCCGCCGCCCAAGGCTAGAGCCGGGTCCTCGCGCGTCTCCGCCATCTCGGGCAGATCGCGGCGGAAAGCATCCTCTTCGGTGCCATCGAACGTAAGTTCCACTTGGCTCAAAATCTCGGTAACTGATCGCCGAACCCGTCCCAGCATTTCCTCAAACATCTCGAACGCTTCCCGCTTGTACTCGTTCAACGGGTCGCGCTGCGCATAGGCGCGTAGACCGATGCCTTGGCGCAGGTGGTCTAGTTGCAGGAGATGCTCTTTCCAGGAATGATCGAGAATTTGCAGCAGCAGGCTCTTCTCCGCCATCCGCATGACAGCCGGTCCATAATTGGCCGCTTTCTCCGCCATTTTGCGATCGGAGGCATCGAGCAGACGTTGCAGGATTTCCTCGTCAGCGATGCCCTCTTCCTTGCCCCATTCCGCCACCGGTAAATCCAAGGACATCAGGCGTAGGCATTCATCGTGAAGTGCCGCGAGATCCCACTGCTCTGACATAGCGTCCGAAGGAATGCATCTGGCGACCACATCCTCAATCACCTCGCGGCGCATGTCGGCGATGGTTTCGGCGACTTCCTCGGCCCGCATCAGATCCTTGCGTTGCTCGTAGATGACTTTCCGCTGATCGTTCATCACGTCGTCGAAGCGGAGCAATTGCTTGCGGATGTCGAAGTTGCGCGCTTCAACTTTCTGTTGGGCTTTTTCAAGTGCCTTGTTGATCCAGGAATGGACAATGGCTTCGCCTTCCTCCAGCCCGAGTTTTTGCAGCATACTGTCCATCCGCTCAGAGCCAAAGATACGCATTAAATCATCTTCAAGGCTGAGGAAGAACTTCGACGCACCAGCGTCGCCCTGTCGTCCTGCACGGCCGCGCAACTGATTGTCGATGCGCCGGGATTCGTGACGTTCCGTGCCCAGGACATAAAGTCCGCCCGCATCTTTCACAATTTTTTGTTTCGTGGCGATATCGGCGGTGATCTCCACCGTCCTGCGTTCGCGTTCCGCTTCGTCCTCAATCCCATCGAGTTCCCGCCACTGGCGCATCTCGAGATTGCCGCCGAGCTGAATATCGGTACCGCGGCCCGCCATATTCGTCGCGATGGTGATCGCGCCGGGGGTACCCGCGTCGGCGACGATGAAGGCCTCATTCTCGTGGTGCCGGGCGTTCAGCACTTCATGCGTCATCTTACGCTTCTTCAAAAGCTCTGAGAGCTCCTCCGATTTCTCGATACTGACGGTGCCGACTAGAACCGGTTGATTGCGCTCGTGGCATTCGGCGATCTGGTCGACGATCGCATCGTATTTCTCACCGGTGGTGCGATAAATTTCGTCGTCCTGATCCTTGCGGACCATCGGCTGGTTGGTTGGAATTTCGAGCACTTCGAGGCTGTAAATCTCGCCGAACTCCGCCGCTTCCGTCATTGCAGTGCCGGTCATGCCCGCTAGTTTCGGATAGAGCCGGAAATAGTTCTGGAACGTGATCGACGCCAGGGTTTGATTTTCTGTCTGAACTTCAACCCCTTCTTTAGCTTCTAGGGCTTGGTGCAGACCGTCGGAATAGCGTCGGCCCTCCATCATACGGCCGGTAAACTCGTCGATAATGATGACTTTATTGTCTTTAACAATGTAATCGGTATCGCGACTGAATAATTTGTGAGCGCGCAATGCCTGGTTTACGTGATGAACCAGCGAGATGTTCTGCACGTCGTATAAGTTGCCCTGCTCCAAAATGCCGGTTTCTTCGAGCAAATCCTCTATATGCTGCGAGCCCAGCTCGGTCATGGTGACGGTGCGTTGTTTCTCGTCTTTTTCGAAGTCTTCGTCTTTAAGATCGGGGATCAGCTTGTCAACACGGAGATACATCTCCGTAGTCTCTTCGGTCGGCCCAGAGATGATCAACGGTGTGCGCGCTTCGTCGATCAAAATGGAGTCAACCTCATCTACAATGGCGAAATTGAACTCTTGCTGGACCATCTCGTCCAAGGAGAATTTCATATTGTCGCGCAGGTAATCGAAACCAAACTCGTTGTTAGTGCCGTAGGTGACGTCGCAGGCGTATTGCTGGCGGCGTTCGTCGTCATCCAATCCATGCACGATGCAGCCGACCGTAAGGCCAAGGAACTCGTATACTTGGCCCATCCAGCGGGCATCGCGTTGCGCCAGGAAGTCGTTCACTGTGACGGAATGCACGCCCTTGCCTTCAATGGCGTTGAGGTAGACCGGTAAAGTGGCGACCAAGGTCTTGCCTTCACCCGTCCGCATTTCCGAAATCTTGCCTTGATGCAACACCATGCCGCCGAGAAGCTGCACGTCAAAATGCCGCTGTCCCAGCGTGCGAATTGCCGCTTCGCGCACGGTTGCGAAGGCCTCGATCAAAATATCGTCAAGCGTCTCGCCGGCTTCTAAACGGGTCCGGAACTTGGCCGTTTGCGCCTTCAGGTCGTCGTCAGAGAGCTTTTGGATGTCCGCTTCCACTGCATTGATCGCATCGACCTTGCCTTGTAGACGCGTCAGCATCCGGTCGTTTGACGATCCGAACACTCGTTTCAAAACTCCGCCGATCATCGCGACCTCGAATACAGG
>CAJWTF010000207.1 GCA_913046825.1 uncultured Rickettsiales bacterium
GAGCAGCGTCAAGCTCCCGATAAGCGAGCAACCCGACGTCAGAGGTGATCCTTGAACCATGGAATTCAAGCTTCAAGCGGCGGTCAAAATCGACCCGAAGGCCGTTCCGTTTTGATTCACCCGTCGGATGTGCCATGGGAACTACTCCATTAACACCTCAACATATTGAATCCTGAACAAGATCTCCATATCAGAGCATCGAAAATCGAGTTCACGTGGGAAATGAGGGTTAGTGGTTGGCTGGTAAGAAGCATCGACATATAGTATGGACTTGGGCTTATTGAAGTTGAGTCTCTCAAGCGAAGTAATTAATTGAAATGAGGTAACGAGATATGGCGGCGGAAGTAATCGCCATCGCATCCGATCATGCCGGTATAGACGCAAAAGATGCGTTGAAGACTGTGTTGACGGAATGGGGATACGAGGTCCTTGACCTTGGCTCCAATAGTGCGGAGTCGGTTGACTATCCCGATTTCGCTGATGCGTTGACGACTGCGATTGGGGAAGGCCAAGCGGCGCGCGGGGTTCTTCTTTGTGGGACTGGTATTGGTATGTCCATTGCGGCGAATCGGAAACCCTTCATTCGCGCCTCGCTGTGTCACGGCGTGACCGATGCGCGGCTCACCCGCCAACACAACGATGCGAACGTTCTAGTTGTCGGCGCCCGTACCTTGGGTATAGAGACGACGAAGGATTGCTTAGAAACATTTTTGAATACGGAATTCGAAGGCGGTCGCCATCAACGCCGCGTCGATAAAATGTCGTAGAGCTGCTTATCGCAAGAAGGCGATGATGGCTTGTTAGAGGATAGAGAATGTCGGAGACGAATAGCGTTGGCGAGTATAGCGAATTCGAAAATTTCTTCGGATCGGCGCTGTCGGAGAGCGATCCCGAAATTACCGCTGTTATTGCTAGCGAATTGGAACGCCAACGTTGCCAGATTGAGCTGATTGCCTCCGAGAACATCGTCAGCCGCGCGGTTCTAGAGGCATCCAGTTCGGTGCTGACCAATAAATACGCGGAAGGATATCCCGGACGGCGTTATTATGGCGGCTGCGAATACGTTGATATTGCCGAGAACTTGGCCATCGAGCGCGTGAAAGTACTGCTCGGATGCGAATTCGCCAATGTACAGCCGCATTCCGGCTCGCAAGCCAATTTCGGGGTTTATCAGGCGTTGCTAAAACCGGGCGATACGCTGATGGGAATGTCGCTCGATAGTGGCGGACACCTCACTCATGGCGCAAAGCCAAACCAATCTGGCAAATGGTTTAACGCCGTTCATTACGGTGTACATCAGCAGGATGGGCGGATCGACTACGACGCTGCGGCGAAATTGGCGCGCGAGACAATGCCGAAACTAATTGTGGCGGGTGGGTCGGCTTATGCGCGGCATATCGATTTCGAGCGCTTCCGCGAGATTGCGGATGAGATTGGTGCCTATTTCATGGTCGATATGGCGCATTTCGCCGGTCTTGTCGCGGGCGGAGTCCACCCGAGCCCGGTCCCGATCGCGGATGTCGTGACCTTTACAACTCATAAAACTCTGCGCGGGCCGCGTGGCGGCGCTATCGTCACAAACAACGAAGATATCGCGAAGAAAGTCAATTCGGCGATCTTTCCGGGTATCCAAGGCGGTCCCTTGATGCACGTGATTGCGGCCAAGGCGGTGGCCTTCGACGAAGCCTTGAGGCCATCGTTTAAATCCTATGCGCGCGACGTAGTTAAGAATGCTGAAGTGCTGGCGTCGACATTAAACATGGGCGGCTTGGACATTGTGAGCGGCGGAACCGACACCCATGTGGTGCTGGTGGACCTACGCCCGATCAAGCTTACGGGGAAGGATGCAGAAGCGGCAATGGAGCGCTCTGGACTGACCTGTAATAAGAACGCGGTGCCATTCGATCCGGAGAAACCGACGATAACCTCTGGCGTCCGTTTGGGCAGCCCAGCGGCTACCAGCAGGGGGTTTGGCCAAGCCGAATTCAAACGGGTTGGCGAATTAATTATACAAGTGCTGAGCGGTCTTGCCGAGTGGCCCGAGCAACAGGATGCGACCGAGGCGGAAGTCCGGTCCAGGGTGGCGGAATTGTGTCAGCGATTTCCGATTTATCCGAACCTATGAGCCCGCGAAAAGGGGAGGGAATTTAGCCGATGCGTTGTCCATTTTGCGGCCACGAAGACACCCAAGTGAAAGATTCCCGTCCGGCAGAGGATAATACGGCCATTCGACGCCGGCGGTTTTGCCCCGGCTGCGGAGCCCGTTTCACCACGTTCGAACGCGTGCAATTGCGCGAACTTACGGTTCTGAAACGCAACAATCAGCGGGAAGTGTTCGACCGCGATAAGCTCGCTAGATCTATGACGATTGCGTGTCGCAAACGACCGGTCGACCCGGACCGGATGGAACGGGTCGTGAATGGTATCGTCCGGCGCCTTGAGAGTTCTGGCGAGAGCGAGATCAAGGTCGATTCTATTGGTGCCTTGGTGATGGAAGCATTGGCGGCGCTGGATCAGGTCGCTTATGTCCGGTTTGCTTCGGTCTATCGGAATTTCCGTGAGGCGAAAGATTTTGAGGAGTTCATCACGGATGAACTCGCCGAAGAAGACGAGTGACGCCACAGACCGGCGCTACATGAAGCTGGCCCTCGCCCTGGCGCGGCGGGGGCTTGGTAAGGTCAGCCCGAATCCGGCGGTCGGGTGTGTCTTGGTTTCTCCAGAAGGAATTGTGGTGGGGCGTGGTTGGACGCAGCCGGGCGGCCGCCCCCATGCGGAGACGGAAGCTCTGAGGCGCGCGGGTGCGAGGGCTAGAGGTGCGACCGCATATGTCACCTTGGAGCCTTGTAGCCATACCGGTAGAACGCCTCCCTGTGCCGATGCGTTGATCGAAGCGGGCGTCATCCGGGTCGTTGGCGCGATCGAAGATCCGGACCCCAGGGTGTCGGGGCAGGGTTTCGCGCGACTGGCGGCGGCGGGCATTGAAGTATCGATGAATTTGCTTGCTGACGAAGCGGCGCTAGTGAACTCCGGTTTCCTCCTGCATCGTATCGAAGGTAGGCCGTTGGTTACTTTAAAGGCCGCCAGCACGCTGGACGGCCGCATTGCGACTCATCGCGGCGAAAGCCAATGGATTACCGGCGCGGCCGCACGGCGCTGTGGTCATATGATGCGCCTGACTCATGACGCCATCGTTGTTGGTGTCGGCACTGCCCTTGTAGACGACCCGCAGCTGACGTGCCGCCTGCCGGGCCTGGAGGAACACAGCCCGGTCAGAGTGATAATCGATACTCGTTTGCAGCTGCCGTTGGTCAGTAAACTCGTCCGCACGGCGCGGGAGATGGCAACTTGGGTGGTCGTCTCGGCCGAAACCGAAGCAGATAGGTGTGCCGCCTATGAAGATCTCGGTGTGGTCGTATTACCGATTGAGGTTGGTGCCGACCATCATCCGGAACCCATTGCGATCCTGAAAGCCTTGGGCGCCCGAGGTTTGACCCGTGTTTTGGTGGAGGGCGGCAGTGCCGTGGCCGCGGCGCTGATGCGGGCAAATTTGATTGATAGAATGGCTTGGTTCCGTGCCGCAAGTGTCATGGGGGGGGATGGGACCCCGGTCGTTGCGGCGTTTCGCGCGGAGATCGTAAAGGGCCCGCAGACGGCCCATATTACGTTTCCGCCGCGCCGTCACACCCTTGTGCAGCCATTCGGTTTCGGCACTGATCTTGCGGTCGAGCTTGTGGCGCTCCAGTACCTCGTTCTCGAGAAATGTCTCGCGCCATGGCTCGAATTCGCCGAACCCGCGCTCAATCCTGTGGGTTGTCCCCTGATTGAGCCAGACCGTGGCACGGGACAGGTTCTTCAGGAACCGGCGGTCATGGCTTATCAAGACCAGCGCCGAGCGGATGGACCGGAGCTCGCTTTCCAGCCATTCGATGACCGGTAGGTCGAGATGGTTGGTC
>CAJWTF010000208.1 GCA_913046825.1 uncultured Rickettsiales bacterium
GGCGGTTCCGAATTTCACGGATTGCGGTTCGAAGGGCAGCGTTTCGATTGCGGTAACAAAATTGGGTTTCTCGAAGCCAATTTGGCCTTCGCTCTGAAGCGGGACGAGCTACGCGATGATATTGCCGACATTTTAAAGCGATATGTAGATCAGTAATAAAAAGGACGGATTTTCGATATGCAGATAGCCATGATCGGCACGGGCTATGTGGGTTTAGTCTCGGGTGCTTGTTTTTCGGAATTTGGAATAGACGTCATCTGCGTCGACATGGATGCGGAAAAGGTCGCACGCCTGGACGACGGCATTATGCCGATCTACGAGCCTGGGCTGGAAGCACTCGTCGCCAGCAATGTAAGCTCCGGGCGCCTGTCGTTTACGACTGACTTAGCGGCAGCGGTATCATCGTCGGACGCGGTCTTTATCGCAGTCGGAACACCAAGCCGCCGCGGTGACGGGCACGCGGATTTGAGCTACGTTCACGGAGCGGCGTCACAAATTGCGGAAGCCTTGGACGGTTATACCGTGGTGGTAACAAAGTCCACGGTACCGGTCGGCACCGGCAATGACGTCGAGCGCATCATTCGCGAGACACGGCCGGATGCGGAATACGATGTGGTCTCGAACCCGGAATTCTTGCGTGAAGGGTCGGCGATTGAGGATTTCATGCGGCCCGACCGTGTCGTCATCGGAACGGATAGCGAGGATGCCAAAGGCTTGATGCGCGCGCTCTACCGCCCGCTCTCTTTGATCGAGACACCAATTCTGTTCACCAATCGCGAAACCGCAGAGCTTATTAAGTACGCGACGAACGCCTTCCTGGCGACCAAGATTAGTTTCATAAACGAGTTAGCCGATTTGTGCGAGGTTGTTGGCGCCGATGTTCGCGATGTCTCGCGCGGTATGGGGGCCGACGGGCGCATTGGCTCGAAGTTCCTGCATCCGGGGCCAGGGTATGGCGGTTCTTGTTTCCCTAAGGACACCTTGGCCCTGGTGCGTACGGCACAGGAGGCCGGCGCGCCGATCCGCATTGTGGAAGCTGTTGTCGATATCAATATCGAACGCAAGAAATCGATGGCTAAGCGTGTTCTGACCGCCTGCGGCGGCAGTGTCGAAGGAAAGTCGATCGCCGTATTGGGTCTGACATTCAAACCGAATACGGATGATATGCGGGAGAGCCCGAGCCTCGACATCGTACCGGCCTTGCAAGCCGCGGGAGCGAATGTTCGCGCTTTCGACCCGGCGGGCATGGGAGAGGCGAAGAAGTTTCTGGACGATGTCACTTGGTGCACTGACGCATACGACGCGCTTAATGGGACCGACGCGGTGGTCATCGTGACCGAATGGAACGAATTCCGCTCGCTCGATTTTGACCGCATGAAAGAAACAATGAAATCTCCGATTCTTGTTGATTTGCGGAATATCTACGACGCGGAGCATGTGGTTTCCTCCGGCATCGTCTATAGTTGCGTGGGTCGTCCCAATACGGCCGCGGCTAGATAGGCGTTACAAATGAGCGGACATGACCTAAATCCAACATTACTGCGCAAGTACGACATCCGCGGCGTTGTTGGCGATAATCTTAGCGAAGAGGATGCAAGAGCGATCGGGCGCACATTCGGGTCGATCGTAGCCGAAGAAGGCGGAAGTTTCGTTTGTGTCGGCCGAGATGGGCGGTTGAGCTCCTCGGGCATGGCGGCAGCCCTAATCGATGGGTTTAGGCAGTCCGGTATCAGGGTCGTTGATATCGGTCTTGCGGCGACGCCGATGCTGTATTTCGCCTCGAAAATGCTGAATGCCGGCGGCGCTATTATGGTAACGGGGTCGCATAACCCGCCGAATTACAATGGTTTTAAACTGGTCTTGCACAATGCACCCTTTTGGTCGGACCAAATTCGAGCGCTCGGGGAGCGTAGCGCCAAGGGCGATTGGTGCAATGGTAAGGGGGCACACCTCACCCTCGATGTACAAGAGGCATATGTGCGGCGCTTGCTGCAGGATTATAAAACCGATCGTGAGCTGAAGGTCGTGTGGGATGTCGGAAATGCATCAGTTGGCCCGGCGGTTGTCGAATTGGCGCGCCGGTTACCGGGTCAGCACGTGGTCTTAAATGAGGAAGTGGACGGAACTTTCCCGGCCCATCACCCCGACCCGACGGTGCCTGAGAACCTCACGGATCTTATTGATACGGTAAAGGGCATGGACTACGACGTGGGTGTGGCTTTTGACGGAGATGGCGACCGTATCGGGGCTGTTGACGGCGAAGGCCGGATCGTTTGGGGCGACCAATTACTGGCAATTTACGCTGCCGAACTGCTCTCGCGCCGCCCCGGTGTCGAAGTGATCGCCGACGTGAAGGCAAGCCAAGTCTTGTTCGATGAGATTGAGCGGCTTGGCGGCAAACCGGTGATGTGCGCACCGGGACATTCCGTCATTAAATCTCTGATGGCGGAGAGTGGCGCACCGCTAGCCGGCGAGATGAGCGGCCACGTCTTTTTCGCCGACGGCTATTACGGCTATGACGACGCCCTATATGCGGCGGTGCGATTGCTCGACATTGTCGCTAAATCCGACCAATCCCTTGCGGATATGATCTCGGCGATGCCGCAGATGATCAATACGCCCGAGATACGGATTGATGTGCTGGAGGAGCGGAAGTTCGCCATAGTGGATGAAGTCCTAGCTCAAGCCCGGTCGGCGAATTTGGACATCAACGATGTTGATGGGCTGCGGGTCAGTGGTCCCGACGGTTGGTGGCTCTTGCGGGCCTCGAATACGGAAAATGCCCTGGTCGTTCGCTGCGAATCGCATGATCAGGAAGGTCTGGAGAGACTGAAGGCGACTGTCGTGGCGTATTTATCGGCTGCGAATGTGACGGCGCCCGCCTTCTAGGTGTTACTGCGTGAGGGGAGGGACTGACACGCAATCATGCCGCCGAGCCAGTAAAAAGCTGCAAGCTTTCACGGCTTCGCGCTGGGACATACCGATAATCTGAGCGCGATAAAGTATTCCGCGTTCTTTCCCATGACTGACAATCGCAACGCGACCATGGTCGGCCACGCCCTGAAGGCGTCCAGCCGCGCCGTATGCAGCCGTGCGCGCTGCCGAGGATTGCGAGAAGGCGCCTACTTGAATGGCCCAGCGCCGAACACGGTCCGTTGGTATAGCCGGGGCTCTGAAAGCAACCTGCGTCGCGGGTGGCGTCTTCATCTTGGGTTTCTCGCGGTCGCCTCGCTTCACCATGGTCGCTGCTGGTCGGTTTTTGCGATTCTTCGGTACGAGAGCAAAGGCGCGCTCAAACAAGCGGCGCATATGACGGTCACGGCTCTTTGCTGATTTGCCGCCGAACACGACGCCGATGAGACGCCGTCCACGGCGTTTAGAGGACGCAACTAAGTTAAAGCCAGAAGCTCGAATGTATCCCGTTTTGATTCCATCCACGCCCGGATAGTTTTTCAAGAGATTATTGTGATTGCGGAAGCTGCGGCGGTCGTAGCTGAAACGCTGGGTACCAAAGTAATGATAGAACTGCGGGAAGTCGTCGATTAAATGCTGGGCAAGGATCGCCATGTCCCGGGCGGTGGATACCTGGCGCCGGTTCGGCAATCCGGAGGCGTTACGGAATCGTGTTTTCCGCATGCCGATGGCTCGGGCCTTCTTCGTCATCATTTGCGCAAACTTGACTTCGGTCCCGCCCAAGGATTCAGCTACGACAACAGCGACGTCATTGGCCGATTTTGTGATCAATGCAAGGATCGCTTCCTTCACCTTGATGGTCTGTCCACGTTTAAGGCCGAGCTTTGATGGTGCCATACCTTGCGCCCGCCTGGATGCTTTCAGTCGTTGATTGAGGGTTAGTTTGCCACGGTCAAGGGCATCGAACAGCATATAGAGTGTCATCAT
>CAJWTF010000209.1 GCA_913046825.1 uncultured Rickettsiales bacterium
TTGAAATCCATGTTTTCCATCTCGTAGATCAAGTCTCTTGTAATTTTTAAGGCGAGGGGTGACATCGCGGCCAATCTGAGTGCCAAGGATCGGGTCGCCGATTCCAATTCCGCCCGCGGAACGACTTTCGTCACCAATCCCAATCGTCCGGCTTCCGACGCGTCGATGGGATCGCCGGTCAAGATCAACTCTGTTGCCCTCATGCGACCGATCAGTTTCTGGAGATGCCAGACATGCATTCCCGGCGGCGCCGCTAGATTGGGTACGCCCGGATATCCGAAACTCGAGTCGTCGGACGCGACGACCATGTCGCAGGTGAAGGCCATAGTACAGGCCCCCTCTCGGGCATAGCCGTGCACGGAAGCGATAATTGGTTTCGAGAGGCCGCGAACCCGCCGCACTTGTTCGACGTAAAACTTTTCTAAAAAGTTAGCCATCTCGTCCGTGCCGAACGCTTGGAGGTATTTTAGGTCCGCGCCGGCCGACAGGCCCTTGCCCTTTCCCGAGAGGATAATGACCTTCACATCCTCGTCATTATCCGCCCGCTCCAGTGCTTCGAAATATTCATCCGTCATGGCCTCGTGGATCGCATTAACCGGCGGCCGGTTCAATGTGATCGATGCAATACTTTTGGAGACGTTATAAAGCAGGTATTTGTATGTGTCGGTCATTCGGCCGCCGCTGCCGCAGTCTTCGCTTCGAAATGAAATCCTCTATAGCCATCGGCTACGATCTCTTCGCAGGTTCGCCTATACCGGCCTACACCGCCGATATAAGGCATGAACAGACGCGGCTTACCCGCAATGTTCGCGCCCATATACCAGGAATTGGCGCGCGGAAATAAGGTTTTGTTGGCGGTTTCCTGGACGTGGTCTACCCACTCGTCTTCGGCCGTCAATTCCGGCTCCATGAGGTCGAGCCCGTGATCGCGCATATGCAAAATACTCTCTGTCACCATATCCACATGTTGCTCGATAGAGATAATCATATTGCTTTTGACCGATGGACTGCCGGGCCCAGTGATCATGAACAGGTTCGGGAAAGCTTCCGTCATCAAGCCTAGATAGGTGCGGGGACCCGCATACCACTTTTCTTTCAGCGGCTGTCCGCTCCGCCCGCGAATGTCGACGTTGAAGAGAGTCCCTGTCATGGCATCGAAGCCGGTTGCGAAGACGATACTATCAAATTTGTAGCCTTTGCCATTGGCCACGAGACCATTCGGCATGAATTGTTCGATAGGCTCGCCGCTGATGTCGACGAGATCCACATTGTTGCGGTTGTAGGTCTCGAAATATTCAGTGTCGATGCAAATACGTTTTGTGCCGATGGGATAGGTTTTTGGTGCGAGGAGTTCGGCGGTCTCTGGATCTTTCACCGTATGACGAATCTGCTCGCGTACGAATTCGGAAGCCGTGTCGTTGGCTTCTTGATCGGTGAGAAGATTGTTGAAGGAACCGAGATATCCGGCGCCGCCGATCTCCCAACGCTTTTCATAGGTCTCCTGGCGTTCTTCTTCGCTCACCGATAAGGCTGGTTTGTCGTTCAGATCCTTTAGACTGCCGTGCGACGTATAGCGCATTTCCTCACGCTTGGCGGCGTAGTCTTCTTTCCAGGACTGTTCGTAGTCCGGCGTCATTGGCTCGTTCTGCGATGGGATTGAGTAGTTTGGCGTGCGTTGGAACACGGTGACATGCGCCGCTTCTTTCGCCAGTACCGGAATCGATTGTATACCCGACGAGCCCGTGCCAATCACTGCGATGCGCTGGCCGGTAAAATCGACCTTCTCGTGCGGCCAATTGCCGGTGTGATAGGTGTTTCCTAGGTAGTCGGACAGACCAGCGATATCCGGTGTTTGCGCGGTCGAGATGCACCCTGTTGCCATGACGAAATGTTGCGCGGTCACGCGTTCGCCGGAATTTGTCTCCACGTGCCAGCGCCGGGCTCCTTCATGAAAATGGGCTGCCTTCACCTCTGTATTAAAATCGATACCCTTGCGTAGGTCGAAACGATCAGCGACGTGATTCGCATAGGCTAGAATATCTGGCTGGGCCGAAAATTTTTCCGGCCAATGCCATTCGCGCTGTAAATCTTCGTCGAAGGAATAGGAATACTGCATACTCTCCACATCGCAACGTGCGCCTGGGTAGCGATTCCAATACCAGGTACCGCCGACACCATCACCGCGCTCAAAGACCCGTGTTGAGAAGCCGAGTCCGCGCAGTCGGTGGAGGAGGTAAAGCCCGGAAAATCCAGCGCCTACGATAACGACGTCAACGGATGTCGCATTTTGTTGATCCGACATGCGGTTCCTCTTGAAATTAGGTTGTCCAAATAATCTTCGGTATGCTGGCAATTAAATTATATAGAAGTGCGCGATTGTGAAGCCCGGTGAATTTTCCTGGATTGGACTCGCAACCGACCAAGTGCAAGATAACGACGGACCCCAGCCGGAGCATATTCATGATTGTTAAAGATATCCGCACACATTTGCTTTCCGTTCCCTTCGTTGATCCGCCGAAGACGGGATTTCTGACGCTGCCGAATATCGACCTCTTGGTGGTTGAGGTGGAAACCGCGTCGGGCGTGATTGGCACCGGGCATCTGCACCCTTTGGCGGGCGGCATGCGGACTTTGGCGATGTGTGTTGAGGAAATGCTGAAACCGCTTCTGGTGGGAGAGGATGCGCGCGACGTCGAGGCATTGTGGCACAAAATGTGGCAAGCGACCTTCATCCAAGGCCGGATGGGTATCACGGTGATGGCGATGTCCGCGTTGGATATCGCATTGTGGGACGCATTGGGACGGTACGAAGGAAAACCGCTCTGGCAACTTTGGGGTGGGAAGGCGGACCCACAGCCGGTCTATGGATCCGGTTGTTTTCGGGGGCTTGGTCATGACGGTATGATCGAAAAAGCCGAACGTTTTGTGGGCGAGGGCTTCAAGGCCATCAAAATGCAGGTCGCCCATTTGTTCACCCATGATGAGGATGTCGCCAATGTGCGCGATATGCGCGAGGCCCTCGGCAGTGATATCGAGATCATGGTCGATGTTAATCAGGGTTGGACCGTGAAAGATGCCATATCGGTCGGCAAGCGGATCGATCCTTATCGTCTCACCTGGCTTGAAGAGCCTGTAATGGCCGACGATTTCGACGGGTATCATGCTATTGCAGATGCTATCGAGACGCCGGTCGTCGGAGGCGAGAACAACTTCACCCATCACGATTTCAAACCGTTCTACTCTAGTGGCAAAGTGCCGATCCTACAGCCGGATATCATGCGGGGCGGTTATACGGAACTTCGAGTCATCGCGGAGCATGCGCATGCGGCCGGGTTGACCATGGCTTGGCATATGTTTCCGGAATTGAGCGTTCATCTGACGGCGTCGGTCCCTAATCCGTCCTGGCTCGAATATATGGGCTGGTACGATCATCTCTGGACTGAGCCGAATAATCCGGTCAGCGGCATGATGACGCCGCCCGACCGGCCGGGACATGGTATGGATTTCAAACCCGAACTGTTCGCGCGTTATCCCTACCCGCAATAGGGGGATAAATTTGTGCGGAAGAGACGGTTTCCGTCGAAGGCTGTGCTTTGCGGTTAGATTTGACGGGACCCATACCAGTCTTGCCATGGGCTGGAAGGGTCGAGCGAACGAACGCTTTGGTTTGGGCCGCCAAACGTAATTCATGGGTTTCGAGTAACTTCCACATGACGATCGGAATGCTAACAATACTTT
>CAJWTF010000210.1 GCA_913046825.1 uncultured Rickettsiales bacterium
CGATGGCCGCACGATAATCGTCGAACGAAATTTCGAGACCATGCGCCATTCGCGATTTCAAATTCTCGCTAAGCTTCCCCTCATGGCGCGCAAACTCATGTGCGAGTGAACGGCGACCTTCATAGATCATGATCGTATGGTTTGCGTCTTCCAACCCGGCGAAATGCGCCGGCAATTCCAATTCACTCACGTTTGCGCACGCCGACGTGAAACGATCCGCGGCACTTTGCACCGAAGCCTGGCTTGAAGGATCGGCTCTGTCCCACCAAGGGGTTCGACAAAATGCGATCGCAGGAGGCCCAGATAAGGTTTCAACATATGCCGGTGCCCCGAGAAGAGCGGCGCGGAGTAGCGCCAGATCAGCCGCACTTCGAGAGAACGCGCCGAGAGTATCCAACGACCGCGCCAATAGTTTTACACCCGCATAGCTAAATTGCCCGATGCTCGGTTTATACCCAACGACACCACAGAACGATGCCGGGCGGATGACAGACCCCCCAGTTTGCGTGCCGAAAGTCAGTGGCACCATAAAATCGGCCACGGCAGCCGCGGAGCCGCTGGAGGAGCCGCCCGGCGTGTGATCGAGATTATGAGGATTGCGGGTCTTGTTCGGATTGACGAACGCGAATTCGGTAGTGACGGTCTTCCCGAGCACCACCCCACCGGCTGCGCGGATCAGTGAGACGCAGGGCGCATCGACGTCGGGCTGATGGCCCGGATAAATTTTGGAACCATATGCGGTCGGTATATCCGCGGTATCGATTACATCCTTAAATCCAACGGGCAGACCGTAGAGTGGTCCCTTGGGTCCAGACGCGTCGATTGCGCGTGCCTCGACAATGGCGCGCTCACCATCCACATGAGCCCATGCTTGCACGTCCGCCTCGCGGCTATCAATCTTTTCCAGGCAAGCCCGTACGAGTTCTTCACTGGTCGCGCGACCTTCGGTAATCTCCTTGGCCGCTTGGGATGCCGTCATTTCGTTTAAGTGTTTATCCGTCATGGTATTTCGAGCCCTCTCGCAGCCGCCGAATACGACGCTTGCGCAAAATTGAAAAAGAACGCCGCACCACGTCCACTTTCGGTTTTATAATCGAGCACTCCCTCATATCACAACTCAGGCACTCTCTTTTTCAATTCCATCTAAATACGTACACCTGAGAAAAGACAAACCCGAATGGATTTTGAAGATCGTAATTCCCAAATCCATTGGTCTTGACCGATTAATCTGCGGCAGTCGATTTTCCATGGCTTCGCTTACGGCGGTTTCCTTGCTATATTCTTCAAGAGTGAGCCGATTGGAGAGCTTAATATGTCTGCAGTTCCGTCACCGGAGAACGTTGCCGCCTACCATGAAGACGGCTTCTTATTCTTGCGCAACCTGTTCGACGCGGAAGAAATCGAACTGCTCCGCCGGGCAATGGAAGAAGACCCCGCCATTCAAGACCATTCCCTGTTGCGTGCCGACCAGGAAGGTGGGGCGACACGGATATCGCTTTGGAATCGCGCGGGTGACAGCGTCTACGGTATTGCGGCCAGGTCCGCGCGTATCGTTGACACGGCGGAAGCATTGATCGGCGAGCCGGTCTATCATTTTCAATCGAAACTTACCGCGAAAGACCCGAAGGTCGGCGGGGCCTGGGAATGGCACCAGGATTACGGCTATTGGTACTACAACGGCTGTATCGCGCCGAAGATGCTGAGTTTCATGATCGCTCTTGACCATACGGATGAGGGAAACGGTTGTCTGAAACTGGTAAAGGGCTCTCACAAACTAGGGCGCCTGGACCATGTTCAAGTCACGCCCGAGCAAAACTGCGCCGATCCACGGCACATGCCCCGCATCGTAGAGACGCACGAAGTCGTCAATTGCATTCTCGAACCGGGCGACGCCGTCGTCTTTCACGGCAACACGCTGCATCGATCCGATCAGAACCGCTCGGACAATCGGCGCTGGACGTTGCTCTGCTGTTACAACGCCATCAGCAACGATACGGTCACCAAAGACAATGACCGCTATTATGTGCCGTTGGATAAAGTGGATGACGGCGCCATCAAGGCGGCCGGGTTGAGGCTTTCCGGAACCGACAATAAGGAACACTTTACCTCGAAACCATACGTTCCCGACGTCAAGAAAGCCTCCTGAGCCGCCGTGAGCAGCAGCGCACTTTTCTCGCCGTTCCGGATGCGTGACCTGGAACTGGCGAACCGCATCGTGGTCGCCCCGATGGGTCAGTACAGCGCGGAGCACGGCTCGGCGACGGATTGGCACCTGATGCATCTCGGGCAATTCGCGGTCAATGGCGCGGGCCTGCTGATCACGGAAGCAACCGCAGTATCGCCCGAAGCCCGCATCACGCTGGGTTGCTTGGGATTGTACTCCGCCGATAACGAAGCCGCCCTCAGCCGGGTTGTGTCGTTTTGCAAGCAACACAGCCCAATAGCGCTCGGCGTGCAGCTCTCGCATTCGGGTCGGAAGGGATCGACATATGCACCATCAACCGGACGCAACGCGCCGCTGACGGCGGAAGACGGTGCCTGGGAAACACTCAGCTCGACGGGCATCCCACGGGCCGAAGGCTGGCCCGAACCGCGCGTCGCCACCGAAGCAGACATCACGCGGATCATCTCAGACCATGCGGCGGCGGCGACACGCGCCGACCGCGCCGGATTCGACTTGATAGAACTCACCGCGGCGCATGGATACTTGTTGCAAGAATTCATGTCCCCCGTCGCAAACACCCGCACGGATCGATGGGGCGGCAGTTTCGAGAACCGCGTCCGTCTCTGCATCGAGGTGTTCAACGCCATTCGGCGCGTATGGCCCGAAGGGAAACCTATTGGCGTGCGCCTCTCGGCGACGGATTATATGGAAGGCGGTTGGAGGCTGGATGAGACGGTCGAACTTTGCGGCCTTCTAAAGGACCTCGGATGCGACTTCGCGACAATCTCAAGCGGTGGGTTATCACTCGACCAGAAAGTGCCGATCGGCGAGGGACATCAAGTTGATTTTGCCGCGACTGTCCGTCGAGAAACGGGCCTTCCGGTTATGGCAGTCGGGATGATATTTCGCCCGCAGCACGCGGAAGACATCGTCTCGAAGGGAGAAGCAGATATGGTCGCATTGGCACGGGGCATGCTGCACGACCCCCGCTGGCCCTGGCGAGCAGCCGCAGCCTTAAATGCCGACGTAGCCTATCCAGCGCAATATGTTCGCGGTTACCGCTCTCGTTGGTACCGGGAACAACGACATAACTAACTTTCGAACACAAGGTTAAGTCCTTATTTTCGAGCCTTCTTTATAGAAAAATCCCCGATTGCCCCACCTCTCAAATTAACCTCCAGTGCCGCGCAAGAAAATCAAGACCGGAAATTAAAAGTGGCTCGATTATTTCTAACCGCTACCTGAACCGCCTGTAATACCCCACCGACCATCTTTAAAAATTACAATGTAAAGTGATTTATAATCACCAATAAGCGTGCCGTCTGCCTGATAACGCCCAAATTTGAGCGATGCGTGGTATTTCTGATCGCTAAATTTTTCCAAGGTCATTTCGTCCAATTCCGAATAGCCCCA
>CAJWTF010000211.1 GCA_913046825.1 uncultured Rickettsiales bacterium
CGCTGGCGCAATCCGTATTCCGCAACGCCGTCTTCGGACGCGCACAAAGCCGCATTACGAACGCGCTGCGCCACAAACGGGTAACGGCTGAATTACTCATTGATGCAGCAGAGACCGACTACCCGGCTCGCTTCCAAGATTATCGCGATTTTTGCGAACGACTAGAACGCTCGATGCTCGCGGTATTACATGTCCTAACCGTCGCACGGCGACCCGAAGCCATCGAACTGGCAATTTCACTCAAGCCGGATATGGATCTCGGCGCGCTTGCGGAGGGAACTGCGGACGAGCCGGAATGGCAGGACGACACGGTCGTCAGCATTACGGCTGTCAGGGCGGCCGACCGGTTTTACGAGCGAGCGGGTGCCAGAGCGGGGGGCAACGACCCACTCGGCGAATTAATGGCGGAAGCGCGCAAGGCGTTTCGAGCTAATGCGCGGCAGGGGTTCAACGACGACGACATCGAGGATGTAAACATCGTCGATACTTTCGCAGACGCGGTGACGCCACTTTTGGCGCTTCGCAAGGAACTGAGCTCGTTCCTCAAATGCGTGGAAGAGACGGACTGGAGCCGTCCGTTTACAGAAGACAGGGAGGTCTTTACCCAACAATTTCAACTGCTCTATGGAGACCTCAATGACGACTGACCCGAATACCTTAAACGACCGGGAACTGACGCTCGTTCGCAATACTCTGGATGCCACCAATATGGCGGGACACCTGCTCAAAGGAGATGGTAAATCGACGACCGTCGGCTTTTCGGAAATCCATGCATATGCGACGCGGCCCGATCACAGTCCAAGCGACGCTCTGCTTCGCGCCCTCGATTCTGACGGTCGTGTCCGGCGCGACTTCGAAGCATTACTCAAGAACGTTTCCGTCTATTGGATGCCCCAGGTCGCGGCCGCCAGCAGCGGAGATATCTTGACGCGGGAGATCAACGGTTGCCGGATGACTTTCCGCGCCTCGAAAGCCAATCCGGACCAAATTTTTATCATCATCGAGTTCACCGACAAATCCGCCCGGCCGAGCGCATTGTTCATCTGCGGCCAAGATAAACCGATGTCGAAAGTCGAACTCCCGGGAGCAAGAGACGGCCGTATCCAACTCCTACTCGACGCCAATTCCGATGCAGTGAAAGGGTTGCGCAACATCGCGACGGAGGTATTCCTGCGGTGAACGAACCCGCGGACCTGTGCATCTTTATTGCCACGACCAACGGGTCGGTCGGCATTCAGCGCATTACCGAAGAAGATCCCAATATCGATTCCGTCGTATGCCTGGCCGGTAAGGCCATGCCATTGCCGATCAGCAACGCCTACCAAGATTTCGTCCGTCAACCAACCGGAGTCGTGCAGCGGGATTTTGGTCATGGATCCTATCGCGTCGACCTCTCCGCCACTATAGAAGACGGCTATAGTTGGCAATTGGGTCTCTACCTTAGCCATGCTGCGACATCGGCTAACCGCCTCATCGGCGACACCTTCACCGGCGCGACCCATGTCTTCGCCACCGGTGAAGTGAACGTGGATTTAGAGGTTCTGGCCGTCGACCATGTCGCGGTGAAACTGGATCGTTTGAAGGATCACGTGATCGCGCTCTCGGCAGCTGGCGAGCGGGTCATCATCATTGTACCGTTTGAGAATATCGACGATGTGCCTGACGGCTGGGCGCATGGCAACGTCGAACTTCATGGTGTCGCCACTGTCGCAGAAGCGCTGGATGCTGTCGGCCTCACGACCGAACCTAAGATCAGCAAAACGCCGCCCGTAATCGTCCCACCGGAAACAAATCCCGAGAAACCTGTTAATATGAACCGGCGCCTCGCGCTCGCCGTTTCCGTACTCTTCGCGGTCAGCGCTTTAGGCGCGTATACCGCCTACTCAACAGGGTTCAAGACCTGGATGTCACTCGAGCGCGCAGGCAAATACCGCGCACTCGATACCGCCCTCAATAAGGCCAGGGACGGTGATTTCCTCGACCGGCTACGCGCCAATATTTACCAAAACTATCTGACCGGAACCCGGTCGGATAAAGACCAAGTCCGCATTCGACTGATCGAACATCGCGCACCGGAAGGGAAAACCTGTGCCGCCGTTCACTTCGGTGTGGCAAAAGCCGTCATGAAGGAAGCCGGACGGAGCGGCGATAGGGTATTCGAGGCAGCTCAATTGGATGGCCTCTGCCAGCTCGAATTCATCGCCGAGGCCAATAAGGACACAGCCTATCTTTGGGGGCGGTACGTCCGGTGGCCGAGCGGTCAAGGCGACATTTCCGAGACCATCGTCCATGGCCCAAGCCGCCGGGAATTACGCTGGAAAATCGATCTGCCCCGGAGATTGAAACGGGATTTTAAGATGCATATCCTCGTCGCGGCGGACGACCGACCCGTCGACGGCGCATCGGGATGGGTTGCCGAGCAACTTCCACCCGGCCATCCCGACAACATTTTGACCAGTTGGGAGGCGCGTCTGCGGGCACTCAACGCGCGGGGCATAGAATTGGTCGATGTCGCCTTCACCTTGATGCGATAAATTCATCTAACTGTTTGACCCCTGCGTGGCAGCCCGGCAGCATGCATGTGCGGACATAAAGATTTCATGACGATATATCGTAATCTTTTTTTGAGACTATGTGTGTGACTTGCGTGCACCAGCACGGCGACGGTGGCGGATAAAGCAGCCGATTTCGCAATGGAAATCGACCGGTTGAAGTACGAATTTGTCGACGGCAACCACAAATATCACCACGCACGGCGTTACGTCGTGCGCAACGATGTGGGTGTCACGTTGGTCAAAGGAAAAATCTGCTATATCGAGCAGAAAAAATGCCTGAGCGCCGTGGTTGAATACCGCATCGATGCGGGAAAAACCCTGACGCAGCCCCGTCATCTGGTGTCCACTACTTTGGACGAGGAAACCGTCACCGTCGAATATTGGGGCAAGGACGATTCCGGCAATAAGTTTGTCGCCAAGCGGACCTTTCATTTGAAAGGCGATGTAGTAAGAATCGAATAGAGGCAATTTTAAATATAAATTTCCTCCTGAAGGGAAAAATTCACTAAACCCGTTCATAGCCGACTCTGAATAGCCAATTAAGGAGTCGAGTGATGACCCAAACGAATAACCAATCTCCCGCAAAAACGCGCCATCGCAGGGCGGTCGCGGGACTAGCCGGCCTCACAGCTGCATTAGTACTTTCCGCCTGTCAAACCACCACCAGTCCTTCCGAGGGGATTGGCTTCCGGGAAGCGCGCTTCCAGGAAATCTCCGCGATGGAGAGCTATCGCGGTTGCGTCGATGACGCGGCGCAATTGGATGCCGATGCCCGCGCCAAGGGAAATCCCGGCGGATATCTCGCCAGCGCCCGTTTAATCGAAAAATGCGAAGCGGACCTCGGCCCCGAAGCGGCCCATGTCGCGGTGGAAGAGCGCATGCGCGCCTATGCCCTCGGGATAGTCAACTACACAAAGGGCGGCGACCTCGCCAAGGCACAAGAAAACCTCGGCAAGTTCAATCAAGCC
>CAJWTF010000212.1 GCA_913046825.1 uncultured Rickettsiales bacterium
CCAGGATAATTGATCGGTCGCAACATCCGGCGGTCGCTGTCCATGTAAGGCGCGATCTCGGGCTTGTCCCAAGAATGATTTCCGCCGGTGATGCAATCGGCACCGGCTTGGAACAACGTCTCACAAATTTTCTCCGTGATACCAAAACCGTGCGCCGCATTCTCGCCATTGACGATGACGAACTCCAATTTCAATTCCTCTCGAAGCCGCGGCAGATGGTCGGCAATTGCATCGCGCCCACTTCGCCCCACCACATCGCCGCAAAACAGTATTCGCATCAATTAGGCTCCAATCTCGATGGCTTCGCGTTCGGTGACGATCCAGTCGAGGGGTTGATCGTACGCCGCCGCCGGCACGGCGTCGACTTCTTGCTGAGCAAATGTAATGCCAACCGCCACCGGATGACTATTGGCGCGTAATCTCTCGAGGGTGCGGTCATAAAACCCACCCCCATATCCCAGGCGATACCCTCGACGGTCAAACGCCAGTAACGGGACCAGGATAATATCGGGAACAACTTCACGAGCGGACGGAAGCGGTTCTTGGACGCCGAACGGCCCGGATGCCATTTCATCACCGGGCGACCAGAGCCGGAAAATCAACGGCTCGCCCTTAGCCACGACAATTGGCAAGGCGGAGTCGTGTCCTTTTTCGCGCAGATCGGCGAGCAGCGGCAAAGGATCGATCTCGGAGCCGATCGGAGAAAAACCCGATATCACACTCGGCTCTTTCGGTACGAACGATGCCGGAAAATTCAAAATCAAGCCATCTGACGCGTCCGTCGCCTCCCGCGCGACCATATCGCGGGTTCGCGTGGCCTGCGCGCGCAAAACTTTTTTGATCTCGATTAGTTCGCTCATACAAACCGCGAGTCAGAAGAAATTGTGGGCGGAGCCACATCGGCCGTCGGAACTTGTTGATCCTCGTGGGCCTGGGTTACCAGGTGGGTGCCATATGCCAAGACCAAGATCCCGACAGGGACAGCTCCCTAGAGGAAGTATAGCCCCTGGGATAACGAAGCCGTCGCACCGCGCAGCGAACCGCCCTCCCTTTCCTAAGCTTGTTCGATTGTGTCTGCAATAGTCTCGATCCGATCGGCCAGCAACTCGAAGATATGCGCGGCCTTCGCTTCCGCCTTCTCCGATGCCTCATCCTGCAGGTGTCGCACGGTCTCAGGGCTGGCATTGGCGCGCGCCTCGTCAATCTCCGCCAACGAGTCAGACAGCTCGTCCGCGATCAGAAGTCCAGCCATGACAAGCAGACGTTCCTGTCCGACCTGTCCCACGGTGGATGCAACATCTTGCAGGCGTTTGTTGAGAAATTCCGCGAGCCTATGCAGATGATCTTCCTGGCCGTCTTCGCAGGCGATCTGATAGACTCGGCCGTTGATCTTTATTGTGACGTCGCTCATTGGGGCACCATCATTCGCTCAGCGTGCTACGTAGCCGCTCGATAGTCGCATCCAAACGAACCGACGCGGTACTAATACGTTTTTCCATTTCATCCCGCTCAGCCTCGGCCGTGGTGGCCCGTTCACGCAAATCCGCTTTAATAGCCGAATCATCTGCCACGCTTTCGGCGCGCGCCGACAATGAACTTTCGAGACGTGAAATCGCGCCATGTAACCGTTTTTCGGCGTCTTCGAGTCGGGACATTTGTTCTTTCCGGCGCGGATCCTGCGTTTTAGGCCCATGAGGGCGAAACCAATGTAGCAAAATACGCATGGCTCCGAGATGCGTCAATAACAGTGGAATCAAAGCGGTAACATTGCGTTTTTACGGCGATTATTTAGAGTCGCTTGCGCAGCATTGACGGGCTCGTAAACGGGCGGCATGTTGCGGCTCGTTTCGAGCAGCGCCGCGATTCCCCGCGGCAGATACTTTCCAAGCCCGAGGAAGCCGCCGTGCCCGCCATGACCGCAGACCCCAAACAAATGGCCAACGCCATCCGCGCTCTTTCGATGGATGCCGTCCAACAAGCGAATTCCGGGCACCCGGGTGCCCCAATGGGGATGGCTGACATTGCCACCGTCCTGTTCACGCAATTTCTGAAATACGACCCCGCCGCACCGGATTGGCCTGACCGCGACCGATTTGTCCTTTCAAACGGTCACGGATCGATGTTGTTGTATTCATTGCTCTACCTGACCGGCTACGAAGACGTCGATATCGACCAAGTTCGTAAATTCCGCCAACTCGGAAGCAATACCGCGGGCCACCCGGAATACGGCCATGCGCGTGGGATTGAGACCACGACGGGCCCGCTCGGCCAAGGCATTGCCAACGCGGTCGGCATGGCGCTCGCGGAGCGCATGATGGCGGCGCGTTTCGGCGACGAAATAGTAGATCATCACACCTATGTATTCGCCGGCGACGGCTGCCTGATGGAAGGCATCAGCCACGAAGCGATTTCGCTAGCCGGGCACCTCAAGCTCGGCAAGCTGATCTTACTGTTCGACGATAACGATATCTCCATCGACGGGCCAACCGATATGGCGGTCAGCGATAACCAATTGATGCGCTTCGAAGCCAGCGGGTGGGACACGACCCGAATCGATGGGCACGATCACGGCGCCATCGCCGCCGCCATTGGAGCCGCCAAAAAAACCGGCAAACCATCGCTCATCGCCTGTAAAACGGTGATCGGTTATGGTGCACCCAATAAGGAAGGCACATCCGCAACCCACGGCGCCCCCCTTGGCGACGACGAAATCGCGGCTGCGCGGAAGAAACTCAACTGGCCGCATGCGGCGTTCGAGGTGCCGACGGATATCCTCGACTCGTGGCGCACCGCCGGCCGGCGCGCCGAGAATGAGCGGCAATCCTGGAACGAACGCCTCGCCGCAATGGCCACAGACCAACGCGCCACGTTTGAGCGCACGGTTGCGGGCGATTTGCCGGGAGGGTTCGACCAAGCGATTGATGATTTTAAGAAAGAACTGGCAGCCGACCCACCCAAATTGGCGACACGCCAAGCCTCTCAGAAAACACTTAACGTGCTGACCAAGGCCGTTCCCAATCTGATCGGCGGCTCCGCCGACCTGACCGGCTCGAACCTGACGCTGGCCGACGACATGGCCGCAGTCAGCGCGGCGAATTACGGCGGCTCGCATATCTATTACGGCGTGCGCGAGCACGGCATGGCGGCCGCTATGAACGGAATGGCGCTGCATGGCGGGTTTATTCCCTACGGCGCCACCTTCCTGATCTTCACCGATTATTGCCGCCCGTCGATTCGCTTATCGGCATTGATGAAGCAGCGCGTCGTTTATGTCATGACCCACGATTCCATTGGCCTTGGCGAGGATGGTCCGACCCATCAACCGGTCGAGCAATTATCGAGCCTGCGCGCGATCCCGAACGTCAATGTCTTCCGGCCTTGCGA
>CAJWTF010000213.1 GCA_913046825.1 uncultured Rickettsiales bacterium
CCGACCGCCGCTTTGCGCACGAAAGCCTCGAGAGCGTCGTCATCGGTCATCATCTGTTCCAGCGTGAAGCCTTCCATAATGAATTTGCGGATCAACATTTGCCGCAACGCCGACGGACCATCCAGTAATTTCGACATCACGTTTGTCATGAATTTGTTCTTTTTATTCACGACGCCAATCTGCCGAACCTTATCACTGTAACTGGCGGGAAAGACGTCGCTGGTCACTGCCTGCATGGCGGGGTCGTTATGTAACGCGACCATTTTCCGGAATCCCTGGGTCAGGCGGTCAAGGTCGCGCTTGTCGGATAAGAGATTGAATTCGACGGTCGGTTCGTCTCGCCAATTGGTTGTCGCCAAGCGCACCTGTCCTGTTTCCGAATAAGTCTTATTGACGAAGATTATCCATGAACCGATTTGCTCGCCAACCGCGTGCCAAGAAGATTTCGCGATCGCGATCGCAAACATATCGCCCATCGGTGCGCCGCCGGTCTCGGAGGAATAGCGCATGCCCATGAGCGCGTGGCGGCCCGTATAGTCGTTGACTCGCGCCTCCGGATGGATGAAGGACGCTACGGCAATCGATGGATGATCCATCAAACGCTGGCCGACACCGGCGACATTCGCACGGACAGGTATACCAAGATCGTTCAGGTGCATGGCAGGGCCGATTCCCGCCCGCAACAGATGCGCCGGGGAATGGATCGCCCCCGATGATAGAATGACCTCGTTGCCGCGAAACTCGGTCTCCTTGCCTTCCACGAGGGCTTTCACGCCGACGCATTTTAGTCCGTCGAACAACAGCTCGGTGACTTGTGTATCGGTGGAAATTGTGAGGTTTTCGCGCAGCCGCGTGCCTGGGTCGAGATAGCCAATGGCGGCGGAGACCCGCCGCTCATAAGCGTTAGAGCTGGTAATGGGAAAATAACCCTCGGCGAACTCACCGTTCTGATCCGGTAAATAATCGTAGCCGGCGCGCGATAGTGCTTCGGCGGCGGCCTTCGAATAACCGTTCCAGAGATCGGGGAAAATGCGGCGGACCGGAATGCGCCCTTCCTTGCCGTGATAGGGGCCGTCGAAATCCATGTCCCGCTCGACCTTCTTGTAATACGGCAACACCGCATCCCAGTTCCAGCCTTTGGCGCCGCGTTCCTCCCATTCGTTGAAGTCTGTCGGTGCGCCGCGATTGGCGAGCTGGCCGTTGATCGACGATCCGCCGCCGAGGACGCGGGCTTGCTCATATTTCCGCAACGGAGGCCGGTCGGCTTCCGGGTTGTTGTGCGAAATGACCTGCGTCGTGACCTTAAGTTCGGTCCAATGGAAGCGCGTATCGAGATAGGCTTTGCCCGGATAGCTGTCGAGTATTTCGGGCGGCACTTTGCCGTGCGGCGTGTCCTGTCCGGCCTCGCAAACCAGAACCTTGTTGGCGCTGCGGGCGGAGAGACGATTGGCGAGAACCGAGCCCGCCGACCCGCCTCCGACAATGATGAAATCGTATTGCATACGGTGTCTCCCGCTCAGCCGAATTGTTGGGCGATAAAGGTTTGCATTAAGGCGATAGCGCGGTCTGTCTCAGGCCCAGGATCGCGCGCGAAAGCATGTGGCATGTCGGGGAAAAGTTCACGTTCGATGGACCCATTACGAGATTTGTAAATTTTAACGAAACGCTCCGAAATCTCCAACGGTACGTTGTCGTCCTTGGTGCCTTGCATGATCAACGTGGGCGGTAGATGCGTCTGCTCACCGCGCTCCAAAACGAGCTGTGGATTGCCTTTGCGCATCGTGGCTTCATCGCCAAAATAATTCTCTGACGATTTCATCAACCGTTCAACACCGGCGTCTCTGGCGTAAATATAGCGCGCATGAGAATCGAGCACCGGCCAGCCGGTGATTGCATATTGAACCGACGCATCGAGACCCTCGCCACCGGACACGGCTTCGGCTGCGTAGCGCGGGTCCGTCGGTTTGAGCACGCTCAGCATCAGGGAATGGCCGCCGCTCGACGTGCCGAACGCGCCGAGCGTCGCCGCATCGCCGTCCAAGCGTGTTCAGCCAACGAGTGCCGAAATTCACGTCTGCAACCTGTGCCGGGTATGTGTGTTGTGGCGCTTGGCGAAACTCGATAGCCGCTACGACGATGCCTGTTGCGGCCAAGGCGCGGTCGACGCTTTCATTGTTGAGGTAGCTGCCCGAACTCCACGCGCCGCCATGGACATCGAGGAGAGTGGGGAACGGTCCCGTGCCTTGCGGGCGATACAAGCGCAGGGGCCATTCGCCGTCTGGACCGGAGCGGTAAATCTCTTCCGAGATATCGATGTCGAACCGGGCAGATGGGTCGTATCTAATCGCCATGTCGCACCCTTATCGGTTTGGGTTGAGTAATCGCCACACGTTCTCTGGCGTTGCCGGTCCGTCGAGTACCTTGACCCCGAAGGGGGCCAGCGCGTCGAGCACTGCATTAGCCACTGCTGGGAATCCGGCGATGGCTCCGGCTTCGCCGCTGCCTTTGACGCCGAGCGGATTTGTCGTGCAGCTCACACTGTTGAACGCAACATCGAGGGACGGCAGGTCGTCTCCGCGCGGCATGCAATAATCCATGAAGGAACCGGATAAAAGTTGACCTGAATCCGGTGCGTAGATCGCCTGTTCGAAAAGCGCTTGCCCCACGCCTTGGGCCACGGCACCGTGCACCTGCCCCGCGACAAGCAGCGGATTGATCATGGTGCCGAAATCATCGACTGTTGTATAATGGGTAAGCGTGACCGCGCCGGTATCGCGGTCGATTTCCACTTCGGCAATATGGCAGCCGTTTGGGAACGTGTGATACTCGCGGGTGAAATGCTGATAAGTGTCTAAGGGCGTCCCATCAGCGCGGGCCTGTCGCGCCACATCCATCAAGGGCAGGCTGCGGTCGGTTCCGGCGACAGCGAAGCGGCCGGCTATGAACTCGATATCCGCTTCCGCCGCCTCCAGCATCCGGGCGGCGATACTTTGCCCTTTCTCTTTGATCTGCTCGCTTGCCATGTGAAGCGCGGTTCCGGCCATAAAGGTCGCGCGCGAGCTGCCGTGTCCGCCGCCGATGGGAATCAGATCGGTATCACCGGCCCGGTAGCGGATGTCCTCTGTGGCCACGCCCAACAGGTCGGAAATGATTTGCGGAAAACTGGTCTCGTGCCCTTGGCCGATGGCTTG